>CAZBPT010000015.1:0-18196 GCA_964493875.1 uncultured Bacteroidales bacterium
AATCAGAACAGAAAAATACTAAGAATAAATTTTAAAATACAAAGAATGGATAAATGGCACAATATTTGACTTTGCATTAATGTCGATTTACGTATAAAGACAGGAATGAAATATTAACAATTAATTTTAAGGTCATGAAAACACGTTTATTTATTATAACAGCAATATTTGCATTGATAAGTTTCCCGATATTTGCTCAAGACGACATCACAGTTGAAGCAGAAACAGAAATAAGCGACAATTTAGATTTAAAAGCCGTGGCAGCATTATTTGGAGATGCAAAAAATTTAGAAGAATTTGAAAAATCATTAAATGATTGGGAGAACCCCGTTTCAAATTTAGACTTAAATAGTGATGGCGAAGTAGATTATTTAAGAGTTGTAGAATCTTCGGAAGATGAAGCTAACATAGTTATTATACAAGCTGTTTTAGAAAAAGACGTTTTTCAAGATATTGCAACAATAATTGTTCCTAAAGACAAAACAACAAAAAAAATTCATATCGTAGGTGATTCATACATTTATGGAGACAACTATGTAATAGAACCAGTTTATGTTACAGTTCCTGTTATTTATGACTGGTTCTGGAGTCCTATTTATGTTAGCTGGTATTCTCCATATTATTGGGGATATTATCCAAGCTATTATCACCATTATCATTGTATCCCATACTATAGTTACAGAAGTTGGCTTCACGGTTTTTACGGACACCATCACATAACATGCCACTATCACCACAGACCTTGGTATGATTATCATAACAGCCATTCATACAGACATTTGTCTCGTAGAGATTACTCAAGACATCATCCAAATAGAAGTTTCGCCAATAGACATAACGGCAACTACACAAACAGAAGAGACATTGATAGAGAAAGAACCACTTATGGAAGTTCAAACAGAACGATCGTAAATAATAATTCAAATATGAACAGAGCGGCAAACACAAACAGAGTTACAAACACAAATACTAACAGAGCGGCAAATCCAAACGCTAATACTAACAGGGTTGTAAATAATCAAAATGCAAATAGAACAGCACACACAACAAGCGCTAATATCAACAGAACAACTACAAGAGTAACCTACAATTCAAATACAGGCATAACAAATACAACTCAAAAGCCTTCAAACAGTAGCAGAGTGGACAACAGTTCAAAAAAACCATCATACAATAATTCAAATTATAACAGAATAAATAGTTCAACAGCTAAGCCTTCGAACAGCAGCAGAGTGGACAACAGTTCAAAAAAGCCATCATACAACAATTCAAATTATAACAGAACAAATAGTTCAGTAGCTAAGCCTTCGAACAGCAGCAGAACAAGTAGCACATCAGTAAAACATTCAACCAGCAGTTCAAATTACAACAGAGCAAATAGTAGTCCGGCAAGAACATCAAATAACAATTCAAATTATAACATATCTAATAGCAAAAACTCAAGACCGTCAAGTGCTAATATTTCAAGAGGAAGCTCATCAAGTAGTAGTTTCAACAGATCTGCAACTAGTCCTTCACACTCAAGTGCAAGCAGAAGCAGTAGTTCCAGCAGTAGTAGAAGTAGTTCAGGCTCTCACGGAAGTAGTTCTCGCGGAAGCAGCTCACACGGAAGCAGCTCACATAGAAGATAAATACACTAAATATGATTAAATAAACCGCATTCCAAATGGGATGCGTTTTTTTAAGTAAAAAATATTAAATAAAATATTATTTTTGAGAAACAAAAAACAACATGAAAAAGATAATAACTTCGATAATAATCCTTCTTGCTATTACGGTATCTTGTAAAACAAAAGAAAAAGCAACAGATGTGAATGTAGAAGGCAAAGAAATAACAGCTAACAAAGAAACTGATAACAATATCAATAACCCTTCTGAAGAACTTACAAAGACAATAATAAACCCTTCATTTAATATTTTTAAAGCTGTATGTGAAAATGAAGGAAACAAAAGTTGTTCTTTTTCTCCTGCATCATTAAATTTAGCTTTTGCGATGGTGTATTCAGGAACAGCTAACAATACTAAAAAAGAAATATCTAAGGTGTTAGGTTTTAATGAAAACCAAGAATACTTTAATAAAGATATAAAAAAATACTTTTTGCAATTAAAAAATTTTGAAAAAGATACTACAATGGAATTTAGTGTTGCAAACAGAATATATTTTGACAAAACATTCACCTTAAAAGAAAAATATGTCGAAAATATACTTTCTTATGCAGGCAAAGAATTATTAGAAGAAGTAGATTTTTTAAAAAATGCTCCGAAGGTAGAAAATGATATAAATCAATGGGTTTCACAAACGACTAGAGACAGAATAAAAAAATTAATCCCTGCAGGAGCATTAGGGAGTTCCACAAAAACAGTATTGGTAAATGCAATTTATTTTAAATCAAATTGGTTATACACTTTTGATAAAAATCTAACAGAAGAGAAAAAATTCAATATTTCAAAAGATGAAAGTAAAAATATTGCTTTTATGAAAAAAACACTAAAAAACGGTATTTCTTTTTATCAAAATGATAATATTAAAGCAATTGAGCTTCCTTATAAAACAAATAATATTTCTCTGATAATTATTCTACCCAAAAATAGTACATCAGAAAATATTAATGACTATATTCCAAACGAAGAACAATATTTTGAAATATGCGATAATTTGACAAATACCCCTGTAAAAATTGAATTACCTAAATTTAAAACTGAATCATCATTTGAATTATCAAAATTATTAATGTCTCAAGGAATGGTGGAAGTATTTCAAAAAGGTGATTTTTCAAATATGTCGAATGACAAATCATTAAAAATAAGTGCTGTTTTTCAGAAAGTTTTCTTTGAAGTTGATGAAAAAGGTTCAGAAGCAGCTGCTGCAACGGCAATATTAATAAGAACAACTTCTATACACAATAACGTTGAAGTTAAATACGAAGAGTTCATTGCCGACCATCCATTCATTTATATTCTAAAAGAAAATTTGAATAATACTCCTCTGTTCATTGGTAAATTCAGCGAATAAAGTTTCTAAATATTAAAGACTAAAATTTGTTGGCGCGTGTTTTTGTATCAAAAACCGTGACAACAAAAAAAAGCGAATGGAAATCATTCGCTTTTTTATTCTATATGTAAAAATTGTGTAAAATGAGATTTAATTTTGAGGGTATCCTATTGTTTGAGCAACAATAAATTTATAATTTTCACCGAGATTAAATATCTCGTTAATATTTTCCGGTGCCATTCCTCTTTCAACAGTATTCAATCCTTCCGAAGCACAATACAAATAAATATTCTGACAAGAATGTGCAGCATCAAGACTATATAATATTAATTTTTTATCATTACTGATCTCAAATTCTGTTGCATCATAAATATCATTATTTACGAACATGCAGATATTTACCGGGGCTTGTTCAACAAAAGATTGTGCTCCTGTGTTTTTACGAAAATCTCCTTCAACACGAGGCTCTAATACGTGTTTAGTTACATTGTAAAAATAAATACCATTAGGAAGACTCACGTAAACTTCAAAAGGATACAAAGCCATAGCAGACGGAACTGTACGATTGCGAGTTTCTTCATCTGGTCGGTTAATTCCATAACTAACCCACATAATATCTGACAATTGGCGAAGAGACAACATTTTATCAGAAAATTCTCTATCCGATTTTCTTGACCAAATACATTCCATTAAAGATTTTCCATATTGTTTTTCTGGCATTAAAAGTTTTATAGTATCAAAACTTTCTAACGATAAAGGAGTTTCCTCAACAATATCGGTGTTGATTATCTCAGCTTGGTTTTTTTCTGCGACTTTTGAGTTACTGCATGAAAAAAAACTAATTAGCACTAGGCCAAAAATCAAAAAATTTAAGTAAGATATTTTCATAAGAAATTACATATTATTATCAATAATATTATCAGAAACACCCATTGCAGAATAACCACCATCATTAAAAATATTTTGCATAGTAATTTTTCTGGTATAATCAGAAAATAGCATCACACATAAATTTGCACAAGAAGCTGCATCTGCATTTCCAAGAGGAGACATTTTATCTGCAAAGTTATAAAATTTATCAAAACCTGAAACACCAGAACCGGCAGTTGTAGGCGTTGGAGATTGAGACACTGAATTTATTCTTACTTTTTTATCAATTCCATAATAATATCCAAACTGACGAACAATAGATTCTAGCATAGCCTTAGCATTAGCCATATCACTATAACTAGGATATGTTCGTTGTGCTGCGATATAAGTTAAAGCAACAACAGAAGCATAATCATTCAACGCATCTTTTGACTTTGCTACAGATAAAATTTTATGTAAAGACACTGCAGAAATGTCAAGAGTTTTCATTAAAAAGTCATAATTTAATTCGGTATAATGAATATTTTTTCTAATATTTGGAGACATTCCAACAGAATGAAGAATAAAATCTATTTTACCGTTAAGTATTTCAGAAGATTTGTCAAATAAGTTTTCAATATCTTCAATTACAGTAACATCTGCAGCAACAACCTGTGAGTTAGTTTTTTCTGCAAGTTCGTATATTTTTTTCATTCTTAAAGCCACAGGTGCATTCGATAAAACAATACTAGCACCTTCTTCGAAGCAATTTTCTGCAACTTTCCAAGCGATAGAATTTTCATCTAAAGCGCCAAAAATTATTCCTCTTTTTCCTTTTAATAAATTATTTTCCATAATCATTTATTTTTTTTTAATTTTTAATTTTTGTCCTATTCGTAATGAAGAAGGATCGGTAATATTATTAATTCTCATCAGTTCTTCAACAGAAATATTTGTTTTTTTTGCAATCGTCATAGGATAATCTCCGGATTGAACTGTATAATATTCATAACTCGGATCAATCTCTTCTTCTTTTATTTGATTTGTAATTGGATCAATACCAACACTTTTTTGTTTTTCTTCAAACGACATTGAATTAATGTTTCTATATTTATCCACTTTGTCGTTTGGAACATAAATTTTTAATACTTTTCCTACTTGAAGATCATTCCCTACCCCATTCCAAGCTCTAATTTCTGCATTTTTTACTCCATACCAAGTAGAAATAAGACCAACGACATCACCTGATTTCACAATATATTTTAACTCTGTAGTTCCGGCTGGCTGAGTTGCCAAAGGCTTATACTCATCATATTGTTCGTTTGGGGTATATTGATATTTATTTGGATTAAAATATAAAGAGTCATTGTATTTATAAATAGAATCTTCAAGTTCTATAAATTTTGCCACATATTGGTGCCTAATTCTCAAAGGATAAGATTTTGTTTTTGCAGGGATAATATCAAGTCGGTATTGTGGATTTAGTTCTCGTGATTGTTCTACAGAAATTCCTAAAATTGAATCCAATTGAGCAAAATGAAGTTCTTTTTTCACCATAACTGTATCTATATCATTGAAAAAAGGATAAGGTTCCGGTTTAAATCCATGGTCTTGATAGCACTCAAAAAGATAAGCAGCAGCAATAAAATTGGGAACATAATTTCTTGTTTCATAAGGCAAATAGGGATAAATATCCCAATAATTTGTTTTTCCTCCTGCACGTCTTATTGCATTATTTAAAGTTCCAGGGCCACAGTTATAAGCAGCTATTGTCAATATCCAATCATTGTAAGTGCTATTTAATTTTTTTAAATATTTGCAGGCCACTTCCGTAGATTTAACAATATCCATACGTTCGTCAATATAAGAATTAATTTCAAGTCCATAAGCTCTGCCAGTTTGAAAAATAAATTGCCATAATCCGGCAGCTCCGGAACTTGATTTAGCAGTGGGAACTAATGCAGATTCAATCACTGCAAGATATTTTAATTCAATAGGAATACCATGTGCATCGAGCTTCTGTTCAAAGAGAGGGAAAAATTGATAAGAAAGTCCTAAAAGTTTTGGAGTGTGCCATTTCCCGTTTTTGATATACCTGTCGATATATTTCTGAACTACTTTATTGTAACTTAACTCTACTGGAGAAATAATTTGTCGTAGTCGCTCTTCATAAACAGAATCAGGGAAATCCACATAAACATTATTCCTCTCGTTTGGTCTAAGATAATTTATCGAGTCTCTACCAGTATAATAAAACCAAGATTGCAACAAACTATCATAACGGTCAACTTTGCAATATTTACACTCTTCATCCGACAATATCAACAAAGAATCTTCGCTCAAGGTCTGTGAAGAATGAATATTAGATCGTAATAGAGTAGTATTTTTATTACCAACAATTAATGAATCAACAATATTTTTATTGCTATCATTTTTTGTGGTGCTTTGAACATTAGGATAAAAAAGGCTGTTTGGAGAAAAGATTGGTTGCTTTATCTGAGAATGTGTAGAATCAGTTTGAGCAAAAAGTAAAATATTAATATTTGAAGCAATTAATAATAAAATAATGTATCTAATATGTTTCATAATTAAAAATTGAAAATAACTTTAGCTCCAAAAGCTGTGTTATATGAATAATAATTAAAAGTTTGTGGCTTAATATTTATAGATAAATTATCCGACACATCAAAATCCATAAGATAAGCATCAACGCTGGCATCGACAATATTCAGAAAATAAAAAAGAGCAATACCTGCAATACACAAGTCTCTGTTTCTGACCCATCTGTCCATCTCGTTATTTAAAGCCGTTTCGCTTAAAATACCAGCAAATTCATCTTTCCCTCCATCAACACGAAGAAGGTAAGCGTTTTTATATCTGTTGAATTTTTTTTGAAAGTCTATAGCAAAATAAGTACCGGTACCAATTCCTGCATATACTATTGGAATTTTCCACCATTTTTTATTGTATGCCTGACCCCAACCGGGGATAATTGCAGAATAAATAGCTGCACGTTTTGGAGAATGAATCTTTATAACGCTTTCTTTTACTGTATCAGAAATTAATATATTATTTTTAATACTATCTTCTTGAGCGATAATATTTAATTGGAACAAAAATAAAAATGTAAAGCCAATAATATATTTAATTCTGTTTATATTCAAATCTTATGTATTAATTTTATCTAATAATCCAAGAATTCTTTCAAGATCGTCATCATTTTTAAACGGAATAATAATTTTTCCGTCACCTTTGCTATTTCTTTTAAAAGCAACAGTGGCTTCTAAAGATTTTGACAGTTGCTTTTGTAGACTTAAATAATCGTCATCAGAAGTTTTTTTTGTTTTTTGGATTTGTTGTGGATTTTCGGTAGCATTAGAAGCAGCAGATAGAGCTTTTGCCGTTTCTTCAACTTTTCGAACCGAGAAATCATATTTTTGAATTTGGTCGTAAACCATCAGCATGGTTTCTTCATCTTTTATTGAAAGCAAAGCTCTTGCATGTCCCATAGAAATTTTTCTTTCAACAATTCCATTTTGTATTTTCGCCGGTAGATTCAAAAGTCTTAAAAAATTAGTAATCGTAGAACGTTCCTTTCCCATTTTGGCACTAAGTTGTTCATGGGTTAAATTGCACTCGTCAATTAAACGTTGATAACTTATAGCGACTTCAATAGCATTTAGGTCTTCTCGTTGAATATTTTCAACAAGAGCCATTTCTAACATCTCCTCATCATTTGCTGTTCTAATAAAAGCGGGAACAGAAGTTAAGCCTGCAATTTTTGAAGCACGGCAGCGTCTTTCTCCTGAAATGATTTGGTATTTTCCATTATCTAATGCACGTAAAGTAATAGGTTGAATTATTCCTATCTCCTTAATAGAATTAGACAAATCAGAAAGGGCTTGTTCTTCAAATAATGTTCGTGGTTGATACGGATTTGTTTCTATAAGTTCAAGATTTATCTCTTGAATCAAACTTGAAGTTTTTTCTTCAATATTTGGAATTAAAGAATCTAGTCCTCGTCCTAATGCTTGTTTTTTAGCCATTATAAAATATTATTTATTATTTTTTAAATCATTATTAACAGATTCGTCAGCAGTATCAGTTTCGGATTTTTTTTGAAAGCGAATTTGATTTTTCAAAAATTCGTTAGCAAGAGCCAAATAATTTTCAGAGCCTTTTGAACTTGCATCATAATCTAATATTGTTTGTCCAAAACTTGGTGCTTCACTTAATTTTACACTTCTGAAAATTATTGTATTATAAACCATTTTATCAAAATGTTTTCTTACCTCATCAACAATTTGTTCTGATAATTTCAATCGTGAATCATACATAGTCATAACAAATCCTTCTATATCTAGATTTGGGTTCAAATGATTTTGTATTATTCTGATAGTATTTAAAAGTTTTCCCAATCCTTCAAGTGCATAATATTCGCATTGGACAGGAATAAGCACCGAGTCAGAAGCTGCAAGAGCGTTCAATACCAATAATCCTAATGAAGGAGAACAATCTATAAGAATGTAGTCGTAATCGTCTTTTATTCTTGACAATACGTTTCTCAAAATAAATTCTCTATTTGGAGTTTGCAACATTTCAATTTCAAAGCCCACCAAGTCGATATGACTGGGTATAATATCCAAGCCCTCTACTTCGGTAGAAAGAATCAAATTATGAGGGTCTTCATCATTTACCAAAGTATCATAAATACTTTTTTTTATGTTTTTGAGGTCAAAACCAAGACCTGAAGTTGCGTTTGCTTGCGGGTCGGCATCAACAACAAGAACTCTATTATCTAATACAGCAAGAGCTGCCGCAAGGTTTATTGCTGTTGTTGTTTTTCCAACTCCACCTTTCTGATTCGCCAATGTAACTATTTTACCCATAAAAAAAATTTCCGTTACCAAAATTAACATTTTTTTAGGAATATTTTATTTAATTTGTCAAATAATATTACTTTTGTATAAGATATTTTTATTAAAATATGAGTAAATTATATATTATACCTACACCAATTGGTAATTTGGAAGATATAACTATACGTGCAATCAATATTTTAAAGTCTGTAGATTTTATTCTTGCCGAAGATACACGCACTTCGTCAATTTTGTTACGACATTACAATATCGACACAAAGTCTTATAGTCATCATATACATAACGAGCATCAAACAGTATCTTCTGTATGCAAAAGAATAAAAGATGGTGAAACTTGCGCTTTGATAAGCGATGCAGGCACTCCATCAATATCAGACCCGGGATTCCTTCTGGTAAAAAATTGCATTGAAGAAGAAATTGATGTAGAATGCTTACCCGGAGCAACGGCCTTTGTTCCCGCATTGGTAAATTCAGGATTACCGTCCGACAGATTTTGCTTTGAGGGTTTTCTTCCACAAAAAAAAGGTAAAAACAAAAAAATCGAATCGCTAATAAACGAAGAAAGAACGATGATTTTTTACGAATCTCCGCATCGCCTGCTAAAAACATTATTATTATTCGAAAATTATTTCGGTAGCGATAGAAAAATATCTGTATCACGTGAGTTATCAAAAATTCATGAAAGTACTTTAAGAGGAACAATTTCGGAAATTATTGAGATGATAAAAGACAGAACTATCAAAGGCGAAATTGTTATTGTTGTTGCAGGTAAAGAAACAGAGAAAAAAGAAAAATTATTTTCTATTGACGATTAATGTTTTTAAAGATTGTAGTATTTCTTTAACACTAAATAATCTTAGTAAGAATGCTAAAACAAAAGCAATAACAAAAAGTATCAATACTTTAAAATACCAAATATACTCAATATTTACAGAGAAGTAAAATAAAGTAACAACAATTAGCAAAAAGACAAATAATTTAATAATCAGCTTGTAATTTACCGACAAGTTAAAAATAAATTTTGCAATAATTAATTGAGCCACAGCTGTTGCTAATTGAGTTATCATACTTGATATAGCTGCTCCTTTTGCTTGAAAAATAGGAATTAATATAAGATTTAACGAAATATTTAATACCATGCCACAAGCAGCCATAATGTTCAACTGTTTCATATTTCCATTAGCTGTGAGCAAAGTTCCGAAAATATATGTAGTGGCGATTCCTAGAAAACCTATCATTAAAAATGGAAGTATTGAGCTGCTCTCATCGAAATTTTCATTATATAACAACGACATAATTTCGCTATTATAAAAAAGACAAAATAAAGACAATAATAAAGAAGGAATAAAAATTAGCAGAAAAGCAAGTTTTGAAAGTTCAGCAATATTTTCATTTCTTTTCAGCATGTTTGCAAACATAGGTAACAATAACACTGCAAAGAGATAAGCAAACATAGAGGCAGCATCATTAAGACGAAAAGCCTGAGCGTAAATACCTGCTTGTTCCTTTCCGTTTTCGATTAAACGTTCCAGCATAACACCATCAACACGATTATAGAACGCCATCAATAATGTTAATATAGCGTAGGGATAGCTTTTTCGTAAAATCACTAAAAAGAACTTGTAATTGATTTTAAATCTGAAGTATTTTACTTTCGTTAAAACTACCAAAAATGCCACAATTGCCGTGATAAGATATGCTGCAGTTTGACAAAAAGCAAACCATTCTATTTGAAATTTTTTACCCGTAATTGGTGTCCAAAGCAAGATGGCACAGAATAATATCATTAAAAAACGATCAAGAACCGAAATCGCACTATCGGTTTTATAATATTGTAATCCACTGATATTTGAACGAAGATATAATACAAAAGAAGCAAGGAATTGGTTAAAAACTAGAATTAATAGAAAAAACATTTGTTCTGAGCTATATTTTAAAATAAAGCCAAGTAAAATTGCAAGGAAAGCATAAATAAAGCCCAAGACAAAACGCAGAACAACAATATTAGAAACGTATTTGCTTAATAATGAAGGTGATTGAGCTATCGTTCTATTATTATAATTTGTGATACCAAAATCAAGAATAATATTTAATAGATAAGAAAAATTGAAAAGGGAAAAGTAAAAACCATAATTCTCTGCTCCTACAACATTTTGCACTTCACGTTCTATGCCGAAAATCCAAAACGGCT
Source organism: uncultured Bacteroidales bacterium (assembly GCA_964493875.1). Classification (GTDB taxonomy): domain Bacteria; phylum Bacteroidota; class Bacteroidia; order Bacteroidales; family ML635J-15; genus Bact-19. Next base: position 10,913 of record CAZBPT010000015.1, read on the forward strand.
TGATAAGAAAGTTTAAGAACAAGAGAAATATTAAATTTAATACAAATTTTTTCTTCAAATCAAAATTTTTGCAAAGTTATAAAATCATTCCTAATTTAAAAAATTTTTGTTATATTTGTTGTAAATAAAATAATATGCAGAATAAAAAGAATTTTTTTATCATTGTAGCGCTTGTACTAAACACAAATCTAATTTTTTCGCAAGGATTAGATGAAACGACTCTAAAAAAAATTAGAGAAGATAATATTCCCACAATTGATAAAGGTAGAGTGAATGCCATTTCAAACAATGATTTAAAGGCACTTGTTGTAAATAGAGAAACTGTCGGAAAAGCTGAGCATAATTTTAAATATAAAGTAAATGTTACTGGAATAACCGACCAAAAAAGTTCGGGACGTTGCTGGATGTTTACAGCATTAAATTCTATGCGTCCAAAAGTGATTAACGAAAAAGCTCTTTCGAATTTTGAATTTTCTCAGAACTATCTGTATTTTTACGATTTGTTGGAAAAATCAAATTTATTTTTATCGTCAACGATAAAATTTTCTGACAAAGCAATGGACGACAGAACTGTTGAATGGTTATTAAAAAATCCTTTAAGTGATGGAGGCGTTTGGAACTCATTTGCCAACTTGGTAGAAAAATACGGACTTGTTCCAAAATCTGTTATGCCCGAAACTTATCATTCTGAAAATACTTCTGTGATGGATATTTTATTGTCAAGAAAATTACGTGAAGACGCATTATTACTTCGTTCAATGAAAGAAAAAAATGTCGGCGAAAAGAAAATCATGGATGAAAAATTCAAAATGATTTCAGAAATTTATAAGATGTTGACTTACTTTTTAGGCGTTCCTCCCGAAGAGTTTGAATATCGCTTCGTAGATAAAAACAATAATATTGGAGATTACAAAAAATATACTCCAAAATCATTTTTCAAAGAACTTTTTCCAAATTATAATAGCAACGATTATGTGATGTTGATGAATGATCCAAGTCGCGAATATTACAAATTATATGAAATTGAATATGATAGAAATGTTCTCGAAGGAAAAAATTGGAAATATATAAATTTGCCTGTAGAAAAATTGAAAGAATATGCAATAAAAAGTATAAAAGCCAACGAAGCCCTTTATGCATCTTGTGACGTAGGAAAATATCTAAGTAAAACTGACGGCACATTAGATATCAACAATTATGATTTTGAATCTCTCTTACAAGTAGATTTTAATATGAAAAAAGCCGAAAGAATTAAAACTTTTGACAGTGGTTCTTCTCACGCAATGCTTCTTGTAGCAGTAGATACAGACAATGAAGACAATGCAACAAAATGGCAATTCGAAAATTCTTGGGGTGCAAGTTACGGACATAACGGCTATCTTACATTTACAGACGAATGGTTCTCGGAATATATGTTTCGTATTGTTGTAAATAAAACATACATTGATGAAAATACATTAAAAATATTGAATCAAGAATCAACATTATTGCCTCCTTGGGATCCAATGTTTTCACCAGAAAATTAATAATAATGCCCAACAAAACCATAACAGAAATAAATAATTTATTAGATATTTTACAGAATTCGCAAGAAATTGCGATAGACACTGAAACAACAGGATTAGATATAATTTCAGATGAAATTATAGGTATATCTTTTGCCGTAAAGGAAAAGGAAGCATATTATATTGCTTTGCCAAATGATTTTCAACAGACTAAAAAAATTTTAGAACGCTTCTCTCCTATTTTTAGTGATAAATCTAAATTATTTATCGGTCAAAATCTGAAATTTGATTTGTCGATATTGGAAAATTACGGAATTAAAGTAGAAGGAGATTTGTTCGATACAATGATAGCCCACTATTTATTGGATACATATCAAAAACACAATCTTGATTTTCTCGCAAGCAAATACTTACAATACAAAATGACTCCAATTACTGCACTAATAGGAGAAGCAGGAAAAAATCAAAAAAATATGCGGGAAGTTGAAGCAAAATTCATTTCCGACTATTCTTGCGAAGATGTAGACATAACCTTACGGCTAAAAAATATTTTCGTAAAAATGCTTTCAGAAAATAATCTGGAAAAATTATTCTATAATATTGAAATGCCTCTGATAAAAGTGCTAATGTCGATGGAGAGAAAAGGAGTAAATATTGACAACAAAAACCTTAATGATTATTCCATTACTTTGCAAAAAGAACTAGATGAGCTTGAAGAAAATATTTATCGACTTGCAGATGAAAAATTTAATATAAATTCTCCCTTGCAATTAGGAAAAATCCTTTTTGATAAGTTACAAATTTTGTCCGATACTAAATTAAAGAAAACAAAAACGGGTCAATATAGTACAGGAGAAGAAGAATTACAAAAATATAGATACAAACACCCAATAGTTGATTCTATTCTTGAATACAGAGGTATCAACAAGTTATTAAACACTTATGTGAATGTATTACCAAATTTAAAAAATCCTTCAACAGGTCGCATTCATACAAGTTTTAATCAAGCCTTAACTTCCACAGGTCGATTAAGTAGTTCCAATCCAAATTTACAAAATATTCCTATCCGCGATGAACGTGGAAGAGAAATTCGTAAAGCATTTGTTCCCGAAGATGAAAATCATATATTTTATTCTGCAGACTATTCACAAATAGAATTGCGTATTATGGCTCATTTTAGTAATGATACAAATATGTTGGAAGCATTCAATAAATACAGTTTGGATATACATACTGCAACGGCTGCAAAAATATTTAACGTACCGGCAAGTTCTGTTACAAAAGACATGCGGCGACAAGCCAAAACTGCTAACTTTGGAATAATATACGGAATATCTGCACACGGATTATCAGAAAGGCTACAAATTTCACGAACGGCGGCAAAAGAACTTATTGATAATTATTTTATTAGCTTTCCAGATGTTAAAACATATATGAATAACAGCATCGAAAAAGCACGTGAGAATACTTATGTTGAAACGCTTTTCGGTCGCCGTTGTTATTTGCCAGACATCAACAGCAGCAATTATTTGGTAAGGAGTTACGCTGAAAGAACTGCAATAAATGCACCAATACAAGGTACTGCAGCAGATATCATTAAACTTGCCATGGTAAATATTTATAAAAAATTTCAAGAAAACAATTTGAAATCAAAAATGATACTGCAAGTGCATGATGAATTGAATTTTGATGTATTATTATCAGAAAAAGAAATTGTAGAAAAAATTGTTGCAGAAGAAATGACTAATGTCGTAAAATTAAGTGTTCCCCTAGAAATTGAAGCCAAGTTTGGAAACAATTGGTTGGAAGCACATTAATTCTAAAAGACTTTTATTTTGATTTTCTTATAAAGATTCCTTTTCTTTCCGTAAATCATCTAATATTTTTCCTTTATAAGTAAAAAACTTTGCTCCCTGATATGCACCGGATAAATTCCTTTTTCTTTCAGGCATAAAAGTCCCAGTAAAAGGAGATAATTTATATATACGACCTTGATATTCAACTGTATCATCACTAGCAACTCGTACTTCAATATTTAGAGGAGTAAAAATTAAAGTAGAACCTATTGGAATATCAACCATGCTAAACTTAAAATTCGGACGATTTTTTTTGTGAATTTTACAAGCACTATCGCTATCACAATTATCATCAAACGTAATATTTTTTTTCAAATAGACTTCATCAATAACTGCATCGTCAATTGTTGTGGCAATATCTTTCAAAATATCTAAAGCCACTTCTGGAGGAACATTAAAAAATTCTCTATTTTGCCTAATACGTAAATCTGTTAAACGGTCAATGGTTTTATGAATTAGTTTTTCTACCTTATCATATTTTGAAGAACGCAATGTCGCATAAATTTCAAAAGGCAAAGGAACAGCAGTATTATCCAATTCTTTAGAACGAACATCCACTGGCCGTGAACTTTTTCCAATTTTCACCCAATCTTTATTAAAACTAGGATTTATTAATATATATACATATCCTTGACCTTCCATACAATTTATTGATTTAAAAACAATTATTCAAATATAAAAAAATAATTCTGTTTTTACAAATTTATTTTTTGAACGATACTAGCTTATAATAAAAAATACGCAACTGAAAAAATCAATTGCGTATTATTATTTATGATTTTCTAATTAATTTTCATCAATTATTTCATCAATCATTTTTGATGTTTGTCGTAAATTGTCTTTACATAATTTCAGTAATTCTGTAGCTCTTTTTACTTTTTCAGTAAGTTCGTCCAAATCTGGTGAACCGTTTTCTATCTCCTGTAAAAGTTTCTCCAACTCTGAAATACTTTCTTTGTATGAAAATTTTTTATTATCCATAATAACTATTTCCCCGGACAATTTTTAACGATATTTGTATCTAAATTTTGTGTTCCATAAGATTTGTCAAATGCAGCTGAAAATTCGCAAGCAAGTGCCTTAGAAACTTTATCATAATCATTCTTGTTTATCCAGTTGTTTTCGGGGATAAGCAAACTGCTCGGAACATTTGGACATGTTCTTGGAATGTTTACATGGAATAAGTCATTATATACATAATCAACATTATCTAAATCTCCATTAAGAGCAGCATTTACCATGGCTCGCGTATATTTTAGATCAATTCTTTTTCCTACTCCGAATTTTCCGCCGTACCAACCAGTGTTAATTAAGAAAACTGAAGTATTAAATTTTTTCATTTTTTCACCTAATAATTGTGTATACATTTGTGGTAAGCCTGGCATAAAAGGAGCGCCAAAGAAACGAGAAAATGTTGATTGTGGTTCTAATATTGAAGTCTCTGTTCCTGCCAATTTAGAAGTATATCCCATTAAAAACCAAAGCATTGCTTGATTTTGGTCAAGACGTGAGATTGGAGGTAAAACTCCACAAGCATCTGCTGTTAAGAACAATATTGTTGTTGGATGACCACCAACGCTGGATTCTTTAATATTTTTTAAAAATTTCAAAGGATAAGAAGCACGTGAATTTTGAGTAAGACGTCCATCATCAAAATCAAAACTACCGTCAGGATATACCATTGCATTTTCAATAATTGCTCCATGATTCAAATAATTGTCGTTATGTAAAACTGCATCATATATTTCAGGTTCTTTATCCTTGTTAATATTTATCATTTTAGCATAACAACCATTTTCAAAGTTAGCAACACCTTCAGTACTCCAACCGTGTTCATCATCACCGAGTAAAACTCTTTCAGGATCAGCCGACAAGGTAGTTTTTCCCGTTCCGGACAATCCTAAAATTAATGCTGTACGACCATCTTTTCCTTCGTTTGCAGAACAATGTAATGGAAGAACATTTTCAAACAATAAATAATAATTCATTACTGTGAACATTAATTTTTTTACTGTTCCCAAATAAGAAGTTCCAATAACAATACCAATACGTTTATCAAAATCTAACAACACTATTTTATCGGTTGTTTTGCCATTTGGTAATGTTCTTAATAATCCCTGATATTTTTCTGTATCTATTTTATTATAAGGAAATGCCATCAAATAAAACGGTTTTCCTGCGAAACAACTTTTATCTGCATCATCAGCAATTTTTCTGAACATATTATCTACAAAAAGAGATGTAAGTGCTCTGTCGGTAACTACTTTCACCTTAAGTGAAAAATTTTGATCTGCACCGATTGCTCTATCATTAACATAAATATCTTTATTATTCTTTATTAGAGAAACAGCATCTTGAAAAACCATTTCAAAAACATCAGGAGAAATCGGAATATTATTTGGAGATTCCCAATCAATAGAATTTTCACTTTCGGGTCTTCTAACAATTACAGTATCTTTGGGACTACGTCCTGTAGAATCATCAGGAGTCCAAGTAGCAAGAGTACCTGTTTTTAAAATTATACACTCTTTTTTCTCAACACAATCAGAAATGAGTTTTGAACGTTCTGCATTTAAGATAATATTTTTATGTTGCTTTATACATTCATCAATTAAATTGTGATAATTATTGTTCATAGTATATTTTATTAATTTATATAGGTTATTGTAATTATTTATATAGAATGATTATTATTAATTGTTGTTTTATCTTAACAACGTTACTATACCACTCTTGGAATAAGTAAGTCCGTCTTTTCCGACAAATGAAAGATTCCAGAAATAACTGCCTGAAGGTAAAACTTCTCCAGTATTATGTCTTTTCCCGTTCCATGCTCCTGGTTGTTCTTCACAACTTGAGCAATCGGGCTCAATATCGTCATAAAAATATTCATTGGTACTAAATACAATATTTCCCCATCTGTCAAAGACTTTCATAGAAAATGTTTTGGCATCTATCAATTCTCCACAAGGGCGAAAACAATCGTTAATTTCATCATCATTGGGGGTAAAAGCCGTTGGCACATAAAATTCGATAAACTTATATACAGGGATATCCTGACAAATAGTATAATAGCAATTAAACTCATTTTCGGCAGTAAGACAAACTGTATATTTTTCTTTCATCATATCAAACTCATGCGAAGGAATTGCAGAAGAAGAATTTTCTCCATCGCCAAAATCCCAATAATATTTTGTTGCATTTACTGAAGAGTTTCTAAAATTTATTGAAGGACATTCTGCTGTAATAATTGGAGGCTCCATAGAAAATCTTGCCTCAGGAAGAGTTCCAACAGTAATTGTAACCGGATCGGGAACAATAGTACAACCTGTCTCTACGTCCGTAACTGTAAGATAATATGTATTACTAACATTAGGAGTAACCTCCCAAATATTTGTATCGGTTGTAACACCATAAGTATCTCTCCAGAAAAAAGTATATTCGTTATCAGGATTTCTGCTTATTACTTCTGCTTGTAATGTAGCTCCTTGTCCCCTACAAATTGTATCACTCATAGAAGTGATAACAGAAAAAGCACCTTTATTTTCAATTGTAATATCACTTATCAATTCACAATTATTACTGTCAATTGTAGATAGTTGATAACTTCCTGCACATAAATCCGTAACATATTGATTGCTATTTACACCATTTAACATATAGTGATAAGGAGTATACCCACCTTCAGTCGAAACATTAATTTCACCGTTACATGTATTGCAATAAGCATCTTCCTTAATAATTGTATTCGTAAGTTTTTTTGGTATTACTACTGTTCTGAGATTTTCTTCGGAAATACACTCACCAACATTTATTTGCAATGAAACATCATAACTTCCTCCTTCAGACCATTCTAATTGATAAGGCCCGGCACCGCTTCCGCTAACAATCTCAGCACCATCAAAATTCCAAATGTAACTACC
>CAZBPT010000015.1:18296-36498 GCA_964493875.1 uncultured Bacteroidales bacterium
CGGCACCGCTTCCGCTAACAATCTCAGCACCATCAAAATTCCAAATGTAACTACCAGAGGAATATGCAGAAGGATCTCCTAAATAACTTATAATCAGGGGTTCTCCGAAACAATAAATCGGAGTCATTGAAAAAAGTGTAACAGGAGCTTCAACAAATTTTACTACTATTGTATCTTTACAAGAATTTAAAATTGTTGTTTCAGAAAAAACAAAAGTATAAAATCCGTAATTTTCATCAATTGTAACTGTTGGTTGTAACAAATTAGGATTATCAAAAACTGGAAGTGCTGCTCCCGAAGGTCTGTTTATACAAGTCCATTCAATAGTTGTAGATGCAATAACGGAAGAGGCATTAAATTTAAAAGTATTTGAACATACTATTGTATCATTGCCAGCAAACCCACATGGCTGTGAATATGCCAGTGTTCCAAGTGTTAAAAGAAAAAGTAAAAATAAATATAACCTCTTCATATTTACAAAATCCAAATGTAATAATTTTTTCCCAAAAAAACAATTTTTTTTGATAGTTTATAAAAATCTATTATGGAAATGATATAAACAATTAAAAAATAACATATTAGAAATTTTAATAATATTTTTTATAAAAGTTGTATTTTGATATTTTTTTTTATAACTTTGAATGAAAATTAATACTATGGGATTTATAAAATTTAACAGAGAACAATTAATAAATTTGGAATTTTCGCTTGAGCGGGAATTGTTACGTACTAGCAGAACTGGTAGTTTTGCCAGCACTACATTAATTGGTTGTAACACAAGAAAATATCACGGATTGCTTATTTGTCCCATGGAAAATATAGATAACGACAATCACGTATTGTTGTCTGGAGTGGACTTATCAGTCATCCAGCACGAGTCTACTTTTAATTTAGGTTCCAGAAAATATCCCGGAGGAAACTATGACCCAAAAGGACATAAATATGCAAGAGAATTTATTGTTGATAAACTTCCTAAATTAATTTTTGGAGTTGGAGGTGTTGTTCTTGAAATCGAAAGGATTGTTGCAGAAGACGACCGTATATTAATAAAATACACTCTTTTAGAAGCGAAATCAGAAACTAAATTACGACTAAAACCCTTCCTCGCTTTTCGTAATATCCATAAATTAAGTAAGGCAAATTCATACGTTAACAATAAATTTGAAAAAGTCGAAAATGGAATTAGAGTGCAAATGTATGACGGCTATAAACCGTTATATATGCAAATCAGTAAATTTGCCGACTATATACATTGCCCTGATTGGTATTATAATGTTGAATATCAAGAAGAACAAAAGCGAGGCTATGATTATCAGGAAGATTTGTATGTTCCAGGCTATTTTGAATTTAAAATTGAAAAAGGAGAATCTGTGATTTTTACTGCTTCTTTAAATGAAAGTTCTACAAAAAAAATTAACGGAATATTTGAAGAAGAAGTTGGTGCTCGAAGTACACGCCTTACTTTCCTTGATTGCTTAAAAACTGCTGGATCTCAATTTTTTTGCAGAAGAAATGGAAAAATGGAGATTATTGCCGGATATCCTTGGTTTGGTCGCTGGGGTAGAGATACTTTTATTTCTTTACCCGGGTTAACATTATATCGCAATAATGATTTAAAATCTTTTCAAGAAGTTTTAGATTCCATGATTTCTGATCTCTCCGAAGGATTATTTCCAAATGTAGGAAAAGGTAAAGAAGTAAATACTCTTTCGGTAGATACTTCCTTGTGGTTTTTCTGGGCATTACAACAATATTCTTTTTTTGTTGACGATAAAAAAAATATTTGGAAAAAATACAGCAGAATCATCATACAAATATTGAGGAGTTACAGATACGGCACTTACAATAACATAAAAATGCACGAAAATGGTTTGATATGGTCAGGAACTCCTGGAACCGCTCTAACATGGATGGATGCCATTGTGAACGGAAAACCGGTTACTCCACGAATGGGTTTTTGTGTCGAAATTAACGCATTGTGGTACAACGCTGTAATGTTTTCACTCGAACTGGCGTCCACTGCAAACGATACTGCTTTTATTGATGAATGGAAAGATATTCCGTCTCTAACTAAAAAAAAGTTTTTTGAATTATTTTGGAATGATAACTCAAAATCACTTTTCGATGTGGCAACTTACGATAGCAAAGACCGTAGCATCCGTCCAAATCAAATATTTGCTTGCTCTATGCCCTATTCTATCTTAGAAGAAGAATACCAAGAAAAAGTTATTGAATTTGTACGAAGAAATCTATTAACTCCGAAAGGACTTAGAACGCTAAATGCTTTTGACCCCGATTACAAAGGAATTTATGAAGGAAATCAAACCGAAAGAGACCTTGCGTATCATCAGGGAACTGTCTGGCCATGGCTGCTGGGTGCTTTCTGTGATAGTTATCTAAAAATTTATGGTAAGAACGGACTTTCATTTGTAGAAAAAATTTTTCATGGTTTTGAAGAAGATATGTCAAACTATGGTATTGCTACAATACCTGAAATATATGATGGCGACCCACCACATAATCCTAAAGGAGCAATATCACAGGCTTGGAGCGTAGCTGAACTATTAAGAATAAATGTATTAATAAATAAATATAAAGCTTTATGAAAATTTTAATGTTTGGTTGGGAATTTCCTCCTCATATTGCAGGAGGTCTGGGCACTGCTTGCTACGGACTCACAAAAGCATTGTCAAAAGCAGGTACTAAAATAAAATTTATCGTACCAAAAACTTTTGGTGACGAAGATGAAAGCTTTATGAAACTTCAAGGTGCCGGTGATGTAATCATTAAAAAAAATAAGAAATTTACAAATTATAAAGAATTTTGGGAAAATTTCTCTTATTTTGAAATAGGATCATATCTAATTCCATACATGTATCCCGAAGATTATGAAAAATTAATAACAAAAACATCCTATCATAAAACTAAAGAATCTTTTGAGGAAGAAATTCTTTCAGAAAAGTTTAATTTTTCAGGCAATTACGGTAATAATCTTTATGACGAGGTTGCTCGATACGCTTTTATTGCAGGAATTTTGGCAAGCAAAAAAGATTTTGATATTATTCACGCTCACGATTGGCTTACATATCCTGCAGGTATCAATGCAAAAAAAATCTCTAATAAACCATTGGTAATTCACGTTCACGCAACAGAATATGACAGAAGTGGCGAAAATGTAAATCAAAAAGTTTATGAAATAGAAAAACAAGGAATGGAATACGCCGACAGAATTATTACTGTTAGTTACCTTACTCGTAACATCGTAATAGAAAGATACGGTATTGACCCAAATAAAGTTTTTACAGTTCATAATTCTGTAGAACCGATAAAATTTCCATATGACTTTAAATTAAAATCAAATTTTAAGGAAAAAATCGTAACTTTTCTTGGTCGTGTAACTTTTCAAAAAGGTCCTGACTATTTTGTTGAGGCAGCAAAAAAAGTCCTCGATAGAGACGACAATGTTCGTTTTGTAATGGCAGGAAGTGGAGACATGCTAAACAAAATGATACGGCGTGTTGCTAAATTGGGAATAGCTAACAAATTCCATTTTGCAGGTTTTCTTAAAGGACAAGAAGTATATAATATGTATAGCATAAGCGACGTATACGTTATGCCTTCTGTTTCAGAACCTTTTGGAATAACACCCTTGGAAGCAATGATGTCGGAAGTCCCCGTAATTATTTCCAAACAGTCCGGCGTATCAGAAATATTAAAACACGCACTAAAAGTAGATTTCTGGGACGTTGACGACCTTGCAGATGCAATTTATGGATTATTACATTACAATGCATTATCAAAAATGTTTAAAAGGCTCGGAAAAGAAGAAGTAGATAATCTCAAATGGGATAATTCTGCGCATAAAGTTATTGATATTTATAAACAATTATTACCACAATATTAAAAAACAAATCGAATTCAAAATGCTATCAATACTTATTCCTGTTTATAACTATAAAATCACACAACTAGTTACTGACTTGTTTAATACGGCCATTAACAGTAATATTAATTTTGAAATTGTTGTTATCGAAGATGGTTCAACTCTCTACCTAAAAGAAAATTCCACGGTTTCAGATATCAAAAACGTTAAATATATTGCGTTAGAAAATAATATTGGAAGGGCAGCTATTAGAAATAAATTGGCGGATACTGCAAACGGTGATTTTTTACTTTTTTTAGATTGCGATACTGAAGTTGCATCTGAAGATTTTTTAATAAATTATCTACCATTTTTTAAAGAAAATACAACCGTTTTTGGAGGTACAATCTATAAAAAAAATTCTGAAACAAAATATTGCCTTGCAATAAAATACGGGCAAAATAAAGAACAGTTCACGGAAGAAACAAAAAAAAGAAAAAAGAAATTCCCTGTCTTTGCAACTGCAAATTTTTTAATTGCTAAGAATATTTTTAAGACCGTACGATTTGATGAAAATATTAAAGAGTACGGACACGAGGATACAGTTTTTGGAATAGACCTACAAAACTCAAATTTTAAAATTGATTACATAGATAATCCTGTTTATCATCTCGGGTTAAATGATAATCTTACTTATATAAAAAACAACGAAGTAGCATTAAATACTTTACTAACTCTCTACAATTCTGGAAAATATCCTAAATTAAGCCAGGCTTCTAAAATATTAAAATTTTTCACTAAAATCAAAAAAATACATTTACAAAAAGTAATTATGTTGTTTTTTAAGATTTTTAAGAAATTATTAATAAAAAAACTTGACTCGCAAAATCCCTCCTTATTTCTGTTTGACTGCTACAAAATTGGTTATTTCTGTTTAATATATGAAAAAGATAAAAAAAATAAAAAAAATGACAAATTATAATAGAGATAATACTCTAATAAGATAATTTGTATGAATTTTGTAAATAAAAAGAATATTAATAAAAGAAAACAACATTAAAATTAAAAATTATGACATTAGGAATTATTTGTGGAGTAATATTTTTACTATTACTATTAAGTTTATTTAAAGTACAACAACAAACTGTAGCAATTATTGAACGTTTGGGAAAATTTTCATCAATAAAAAATCCCGGATTGAACATAAAAATACCTTTAATTGATAAAGTTAGATCAAGAGTTAATCTTCAAGTTATGCAGGCAGATTTTAACATTGAATCAAAGACAAAAGATAATGTTTTTGTTGAAGCATCCGTAAGTGTTCAATATCGTGTTGACCAAAAAAGAATAAAAGAAGCATTTTATGAATTAAATAATCCAGTATCCCAATTAAAAGCATACGTTGAAGATGCAATCAGAGCTTCAATACCGAAACTTACTGTTGATGAAGTTTTTGAAAGAAAAGACGATGTTGCAAACGAAGTAAACAGTTTAATAAGCGATGAAATGAGTAGCTATGGTTGGCTTATAGTTAGAACATTAATAACAACCATCGACCCGGACCAAAAAGTAAAAGACGCGATGAACGAAATCAATGCAGCTCAACGTCAAAGAGTTGCAGCACAAGAACTTGCAGAAGCCGACAGAATTAGAATAGTTACAAAGGCAAAAGCTGAAGCAGAACAAGCAGAACTACAAGGTATGGGTCTTGCAAATCAAAGAAAAGCTATTGTTAACGGACTTTCTGACAGTTTTGAAGAACTCCGTGCCAGCGGTCTTGATGAAAAAGGGATTTTGAGTATCCTTCTTGCAAATCAATATATGGATACCCTTAATAAATTTGCAGATTCCGGTAATAGTTCTATTTTCCTTCCAAGTTCTCCTGCCGGTATTGAAGATATTAGAAATCAAATTCTTGAATCAATACTTGCTGCTGAAAAAAGTATGGAAAAATCAAAACCTAAACAAAAAAAATGATAATTAATATTGTTTTTCAATAATTAAAATGCCGTTAATATAAAAATTAACGGCATTTTAATTTTGTAATCTATTATATTTGTTACATAAGATTTATAAGTAAGAACAATATAATATCACAAGTAAATATTAAAGTAATCTTTTTATTAATCAGAAAAAATTTATAACTTTGCATTAAAAGGATATCGTATTAACAAAAATTTGAAAAAAGTTATGGAACTTGAAAAAATATATAACGAAAACTGTTTAGATACTATGAGCAATATGCCTGACGATTATATAGATTTTGTTATAACATCTCCTCCTTATGACAACATCAGAAATTATAACGGCTATAATTTCGAATTTGAAAAAATTGCTAAAGAATTGTTCCGTATTACAAAACAAGGAGGTGTAATTATCTGGGTTGTTGGCGATGCTACTGTTAATGGTAGCGAAACAGGAACATCTTTCAAACAAGCTCTTTTTTTTAAGGAAATAGGATTTCGTCTTCATGATACAATGATTTATTTTAAAAACAACCCGATGCCTCAAACAGGAAATCGTTATCATCAACACTTTGAATACATGTTTGCTTTTTCAAAAGCTAGCCCAAAAACTTTCAATCCAATAACAGAAACAACGAAATATCAAGGTCTTGCTAATATGAAAAATAGAGGGCAAGAAGGTACTCTTAATTATGAAAAAGTTGAAAGGACAAATGAAAAGAAAGTAGGAAATGTGTTTTTCTATTCTATTGGAGGAGGAATTTCAACAAAAGATAAGATTGCATATAATCACCCAGCTATTTTTCCTGAAAAACTTGTTGCAGATCAGATAAAAACATGGACAAACGAAAATGACTTAGTTTATGATCCTTTCATGGGAAGTGGTACTACTGCAAAAATTGCACATATATTAAATCGAAAATGGATCGGGTCTGAAATATCAAAAGAATATGTCGATATCGCAAATGAAAGGTTAAAGGAGTATAAAATCAATAACTTATTTACAAAACTATAAATTTAATAATTATGAACTCAATTGAAAGAGGCTCTCAAACAGCAAAAAACGGGTTTAAAAATGAAGACGATATAGTTGCAAAATTTAATAATTGGGAAAAAGATATCGAAGCTAAAACATGGCTAATCTTAATGAAATACAAAATTTCAGAAATTGACTATGTTAAGGCTGTAAAAATACACGGATACAAAACTGATGTCCAAGTACAAATAACCATCAAACTCAAAAAAGCTATTGACGTTGAAAATTTGCAAGTTAAATTGGTAAGCAATATTAAAGGTTTTAATCAAATTGATAAACGATGGGTTGATAAATACAAAGAAATGTGGGATATTCCTGAAAATGTAGTCTCAATTTTAAAAAGATATACAGGAGAAGAAAAACCCAACATAAAAAATACAAAAGACAAAAGAAGAATGTTCGCTAATGAATTTTCTGAAACGGAACAGAAATCTATTCTAAAATGGTTAAAGAAAAATCAATCATTAATTGTTTCAGATATATTAAAAGGACAGGGAAAATTTGCAGCAGAATGGATGTTGGTTGCTCAAAAAATTGATAAAAATGCAAGGTGGGTTCTAAAGCCAATGAATTTCTGTATGAATTATTTTGGAAATGGAAGTATTGAAATTACAAAAAGAGGTAATTTTAAAATTGGGAAAATTACTATGCAACGTAAAGGAGGAGATAGAGGAAGAGATACGGCAAATATGTTGCAGTTTAAAATTAACCCAGCAGATTTGTTTGAAGAATAAAAGTAAATAAAATTGAATTAAAAGCACATTTTGTATCTTTTATCAAAAAACTAAGCATTTATTGAAAACAGTTTTTCTGCATTCTTTGTTGTTTGACTTGCGACAATATCAAAATTCAAATTCTTAATTTCTGCAATTTTTTCTGCAATAATTTTTACATATGCAGGCTCATTACGAGTTCCTCTAAAAGGTACGGGAGTCAAATAAGGAGCATCTGTTTCCAGTACTAAATTTTCCAATGGAATTTGCTCCACAACTTTTTGCAAACCAGAATTTTTAAAAGTTACAACACCACCAATACCCAAGTAAAAACCCATATCAACAACTTCTTTAGCCTGTTCATAAGAACCTGGGAAACAGTGAAAAACTCCACGTAAATTTTGAAATTTTCGTTTTTTTAATATTTGCATAATTTCATTCATAGAACTCCGCGAATGAATAATTATGGGAAGTTTTTTCTCATCGGCAATATCCAACTGAAAAGAAAATGCTTCTTCCTGCTCCTTTTGGAATGTCTTATCCCAATATAAATCTATTCCGATTTCACCGATAGCAACTATATTATCAAAACTTTGAGAAAAACATTCTGCAAGTTCTTTTTTATAATTTTCATTAATAGATGACGGGTGAACTCCCAGAGTCGGATAGGCAAAATCAGAATATTTTTGTTTAAAATCAAACATTTGTTTTATTGATGAACAATCGATATTTGGAAGTATTACTTTTTTTACTCCTGCATTTTCTGCATTAGTAAGAACAGATGAAATATCATCAACAAAATCGTCCAAAAACAAATGACAGTGTGTATCTATGAGCATTTTACAAATTTTTGTATTATTCTTCAATAACTAATTCTCTTGCATCAATAAAATGATAAGAAACATTTTCTGGCGAAAAATCATAATCATTATTCGTCGTTTCTTTTACTGAATTATCGTTATTTTCAATATCAATTCCTATCGAAGAAAATAAATCCAATTGAAGAGCATTTGCTTCTTTCTTTTTTGCTTTTTTAGGAAGATTTTCTGTATTGTTGTTTGAAATTATCCCTTCATTATTAGAGGAATATCGTGCAATAAAATTATTAAATTCCAAATCAGAAAAAATACTTAACAAAGTATTAATTTCGGGTGGTTTAATTATCAGATCATCAATACCATAAGGAATATCGATATTAATATCAATCGTAACCAAAAATTTTGACAAATATACCTGATCTTTTGAATTTAAAAGATTTTCTTTTAATTTTCCCTTAAAATCATCGATATTGTTATAAATATTATCAATAGATTTATATTCTGAAATTAATTTTGCAGCGGTTTTTTCACCAACACCGGGTACACCAGGAATATTATCGGCAGTATCACCCCAAAGAGCTAAAATATCAATTATTTGAATTGGATTTTCAATATTATACTCTTCTTGTAAGGATTTTTTATCGATTATTTCTGCAATATTTTTGGCACGTCCCGGTTTATAAATAAAAATATTGTCATCTATTAGCTGTTTGTAGTCTTTATCGGGCGTCATCATAAAAACCGTAGTTTCATCAGAAGCAAATTTTTTTGCCAGAGCTCCAATAACGTCATCAGCTTCATATTTATCAATAATAATTATCGGGATATTATAAGCTTTCAATATTTTTTTTATCCAAGGAATAGCAATTCTTATGTCTTCGGGGGTTGGCGGTCTGTTACTTTTATATTCAGCAAAAATATCGTGTCTGAAAGTTGTTCTTCCTCTTGGATCAAAAGAAACAGCAATATGAGTTGGTTTTTCGTTTTTTAATATATCTTCAAGTGTATTAACAAAACCAAATATTGCAGAAGTATTCATTCCCGAAGAATTTATTCGCGGATTATTTATAAAAGCATAATAAGCCCTATAAATTAACGCATAAGCATCTAATAAAAATAGCTTTCTCATCATTTACAAAAATACATTATTTTTTTAATTTTTTCATGATTTTTAATGTCCATATTGTATTGTGCGTTACGGATTATTCTGGTATAAGAATAAAAAAAGCCGATTGCTCGGCTTATTTATTATTATTTTTTATTATCTTATCTTAATAAAGTAACAGTGCCTGTTTTTTCATATTTCATACCGTAATTGTCTTCAAAGTTACAATACCAAACATAAACACCACTTTCAAGATATTCTCCTTTGTTGAAGCGTTTACCGTTCCAAGTTTGTTCGTTGCAAACACTACAATTGCTATCAGTATTTGTTTCCATTGGTATATAAGTTGTTGTTTTGAAAACTTCATGTCCCCAACGGTCAAAAATACTAAAATTGAAATTTTTTGTATTTATGTTGTGTCCGCAAATACCAAAACAATCGTTCACACCATCATTATTTGGAGAAAATGATGTAGGAGCATAATAAGTAAATATATCTTCAACTGCAATTTCACGACAAGAAGTGTCTACACAATTTAAATCATTTTCAGCGATTAAGCATACTGTATAATTTGCTATATTTGGCATATAACGATGAGTAGGGTTAACTAATATTGTACTGTCACCGTCACCAAACGCCCATAAGTAATTTGTAGCACCTGAAGATAAGTTTGTGAAAACTACTTCGGGATTTACTGTTGTTATAAGCTCTGTACTCATTGCAAATTCAGATTTTGGCTTTGGATAAACGGTAATAAGATTTTCAGCGTGTTTTACATATGTGCAACCTAATGCGTCTGTAATTTTAAAATCTACAGAATATGTACCTGAAACGGTATAAGTATGAGTTGTATTTCTTGCATTTGAAAAACCATTGTCTCCAAAATCCCATAAATATGCATCATAGCTGTCAGTTGTTAAATCAGTAAAATTAACTGTAAGTGGAGGACAACCTGACAATATATCTGCAGAGAAATCTCTTGTTGGGTCAGGACGTACTTCAATGTATATGGAATCAATAGCTGAAGGACTTCCGCACATATCTTCAATTGTAACATAATATGTTGTGCTCTCACGTGGAGTTACAACAAACGGAGAACCTACTATTGTACCATCTTGTAGTCGCATCATATAAGGACCGCCATTTCCGCCTGTAACGTTTACACGTATTTCTACAGATTCGCCAGGACATATTATTTGAACATCTGATACTATAGATTGAATTACTATAGGTTGATATATTGAAATTGTAAAATCTTGTGGGCTGAAAGTACAACCATTGGCATCAGTTACCGTTAATGAATACGTAGTGTTCTCTGTTGGATTAACTACCCACGAATTATCAAAATATTCGTTTCCGTGACTGTCACGCCAATAATAATTGTATTTTGAATTGCCTGTAAATGGTGTTCCGCCGGTTGTTTCTAATGTAAGTGTGCGTATTTGTCCTGAACATAATACCATATCATTGTATGATTCTGTAAATAATGGTTCAGGTTCTGTAATGATGTAATTAGATACCACACGGCAATTATTTAAGTCGGTTACCGTTACACCATAATTACCTTCACTAAAGTTTACACTTGAAGTATTTTGACCCAGAGACCATAAATATGTGTATGGCTGTGTTCCTCCCTGTACCGTAATTTCTGCATAGCCATCGTCGCCTCCGTAACAATTTACGGGTGTGCTATATGTTACAAAGGACATTTCGGCCGGCTCGGTGATAATATACGATGAACTCTCCGAACACCCTATTTGGTCGCTAATTGTAATTGTATATAGACCTGCACATAATGGTTTTATTGTAGTGTTGTTGGTATTTCCCCAACTAAAAGTATAAGGCGTCAATCCTCCAACAAAATGAATAGTTGCTTCTCCATCACAACTTTGATAACAAGAGTTATCTATGGTTACAATTGAATCTATAATTATGTCCGGACTAACTATTATTGATGTTGAAATTTGTCCTGTATTGCAATTATTGGCATCAGTAACATATAGTGTATATACTGTAGTTGTATCAGGACTTTCGGTTATTGAACTTCCTCCTTGAAATACATTTGTTGGGTCGAGAGAACGTGTCCAATTAAAAATATAAGGCATAACTCCACCAATTACCGATGCTTGTACTGTTGCTTCCTGTCCTTCACATATCTTTTGTATATCATTCATCGACACTATTAATTCATCGGGTTGTGTTAATGTTACCAATGTATCGGCAACACAGCCGTGACTGTCGGTTATTGTAAATGAATAATTTCCTGCAGCAATATTTGTTCTATTAAGTGTTGTTGCACCATCGTTCCACAAATATGTATATGGTGCTGTACCTCCAATATAATCAATTGTTACGGAGCCGTTGTTAGAATTATTACAATTCAAATTTGTACTTGTAACCCCGTTAATAACTACAAAACTTTCTGTTAAATGCAAAGTAACAACACTGTCACAACCGTGTATTGAGGTAAGAGTTTGAACATAATCACCGGTAGTATTTGCAACAAAGTTATAATTATTATAAATTTGATTTGCACATATGCTGTCAAATATTTCCAAAGAATAATTCTGATAATTTGAAAGAGTTAAAGTACGTGTATTACCACAACCAAGATCAAGTGTATAAGTACCGGCAACGCTTTCTGAGAAACCGTTATCGTTGTATGTTTGACCTTCACAAATAGCTGCGGATATATATTCATTTTCAACATTAAACTGTATAGGATAAATTATTGTATCAGTACATTGATTATTTGAAAGTCCTGATATCAGCATAACGTTATATAGTCCGCTACCCGGGAATATATGAGTTCCCCCGTTATAATCCGTGGAAGTGGTTCCATCTCCAAAATCCCAGAAAGCCGTTTCACAGTCTTCTCCTTGACCATTAGGAGTAATTCCATCGGAAGTAATATCGCTAAGGTTTGTAAAACTAACTTCAAGGTTACATTCGTCGATAATATCATATTCAAATTCAGCAAGTGGATAACGAGGACCAGCAGATGCTATAAGAGTAAATGTACATGTGTTGTTGCTTAAAAATGAGCAATCGCAATAATAAACGCCAGTACCTGAAACAGTAAGTTGTTGAGTTGTAGAGAGTGTAACTGTTGGATTAGCTGCGGCGTACCAACGATAGGTAAATCCTTCGGGAGCCATAAAAGTATTTGTTGTTGTCTCTCCGCAAGCACTTGCCGTTAAGTTTTTACGTCCACCACAAGTTAAAGTGAAATATGCATAGCCGTAGTGTCCGCCTAGATCACAATCATAAGTCGTAAGTTGAACATAAATTGTTTGTCCGTTAAGAGCAGATAAATCTACAGCAACTGTCGTCCAATCTTTCCACAAAACGTCATTACAATCGTTCCATCCTAATGCAGCGGAGGCAATAAAGTCGGCAGAATAACAAGCAGGATTAATTTCCTGACCGGCTGCATTTAAAAACTTTATGGTAAAACGAGGCTGTTCTGATGGATCATGACCGGGATCTTCCATAACAGCAGCATATTTTAAAACAAGCAATTCGTTTACAGTGATATTTACATGATATTCGTAGGTTATACTTTCTGCTTCTGCTCCTATAGCCCAATTTCCAAGTCTGACAGAGGCGTTAGCACATGGAGGAATAGTATGTAAACCATTGCAAGCACGAGAGTCTGTTTCACTTACGTCTGTATGAACAGTGTGCCTGCTAGAGATACTTGAAGGACCATTATCAATAACACCAATAGTTTCATTTGGATTTGCAAATACTCCATATCTGCAAATTACGTTAGAAGCTGTTAAATCTGTAAAATCAAAGCAAGTTGTATTATTTAGGATTCCTTCGCATTCTGTACGACAAGAGACAAAACTACCACAACCATAAGAAGGACTACCAACATTATAAACATAAAAAGTATACTGTGTATTTGCAGATAAATTTTGTACTGTAAATGGATTTGAGTTTGCTGTAATTGTTGTACCTGTTCCAGGAGTAAATCCCAACAAACCATATTCTACCGTCCAAGAACTTGCACCGGAAGGGTCATTCCAAGATAGAGTTACATCTTCGGAAGTAATAGTAACTGTAGTTGTTCCTGAAATATTTCCGGGAGGTGTACCGCCGGTATAAACCAATTTTGTTGCGGGTAATTCCAGTGTGTTCTGAGAGAAAGTATCATAAGGCCAAGTAAAACCTGAATCCGAAAAACCGCCGGTAGAACTACAATTTGCAGGTGGTGCTACCACATAATTTCCTCCTCCGCTTGACCAACTGCTGTTATCCCTTGAAAGAGAAATACATAATGGATTACTACCTGTATGTGTATACGGATTTTGTCCTACATAATTGTTCCATACCGTAGCACTAACTGTTGGACTAGGTAAAGATCCTGCTTGATAAAAAAGCGTCCAGCCACTACCCTGATTAATCCACGGATTTTGGGAACTATTTATCATTCTTATTCGAGGGTTGTTGATTGTCATTCCGGGTGTTGCAGAACATAATAAACCTATTTCAGAAATTACTGCAGAAGGATTAATTCCTGCATTTTGCAAATAACATTGATCAAGATAATAATCTAATCGCTGATCGTGATAAAAAGTATTATAAAACATCGAACTAGATGTATTTGTAGCTGTTCCTGGATTACCTATTGTAAATGTTGGATCAACAAAAACAGGATATTGTCTTTCTTCTGCTTTTAGCCAAGACACTGGTATATCATAATAAATTTTAACTACACCATTTTCAAAAATCACATTATAAGTTAATTCTAATTTATGTGATGCAAGAGGGTCTATTCTTTCGTCAATTTTTAAATTATTGTTTTTATTTTCTAATTGGCTTTTATCATTCGAAATTTCCGGAATTTCTATAAGTTTCATTATATCATCGAAATTACATTCTGCATCGTATAGTACTATTGGTTTAAATGTGATACCAGATGTGCCATTTTTAAATCTTAGTTCAAATTGTTTTGCAGCAAAATTTGAAGTTTTCATATTTCCATCTGCCATTACGAAGCAATTATCAGAAAATGAAAATTCTTGTTCCACACGTAAATATTCAGCATCAGAATTTGTAAAATCGGTTTTATTTCGAAGCCAAAGAGCATTTTCAATACCGCTTCCAAGTTGAATATATTGATAGTCAATATTTGGTGCAAACCCAAAGTAATTAATCGTTCTAAAATCGATTTGTTCTGCAACAACATCTCCGTTACTGATAACTGTTACATTCTCATTATTTACAAAAGCTATTTTTGTATTTTTTGATAATTCAAAGTTATTATTTTGATATTTTACTTTTATACCGTCTTTAGCTGATGCAGAATAGTTTGTTATGAATTTGTTTTTTTCATTAACATAAGGGAAAACAGCATCCGAAGCATTAGAAGTTATTGATACATCAATATCCTGCCATGTTCCTTTATTATCTGCATAATGCAAGTCTCCCAAAAGAATAAAAGTATTTGACCCATTTTCACTAGAAAAAGTCTTTGAGTCTTTTGTTCTTTTATCTATTAATTCATTTTCAGCAGACAATCCGGCGTATACACCATTGCTTGACCATTTATTTTGGTGATAACGAGAAAAAATTCCAGTATTGTTAACCCACGATTCACCTGACTTTTGTTCTTGAGAAAATGAAAACCCAAAGAACATTGTTATTAAAAAAAACAATAATAAACACTTTTTCATAACAAAAAATTTAATTGACCTTTTTATATAGATAGTAAAATATTATTATAGGTTGCTTTTATTTAAGTTTTAATTTATTTTTTATATCTTTTGAAATAACATCTTTATGAACAACAATGTCAATAGTTTTATATTTAACAAAAGCTTCTGATGCATAGAAGTAACCATCATATTTACCATCAGTGCCCCAAGAATTTTTTATCAAATAAAATTTATTTCCATTTTGATCATTGGCAATACCACAAATAAGCATTCCGTGATCATCAGTAGTTTGGAAATTATCGAAAGCTTCTTGACGTAGTTCTTGTGTTATTTGTTTTTCAGAAATTGGTTTGTCGAATTTATAAAGAAGAGCATTTTTTTCTTCTGGAGTAAGTTTTTGCCAATTTTCGCGATCGCTGCCGGTAATGTCAGGACGTTCTTCTTCAGGAACTATAGCCACCCCATTTTTCCAACTGAATCCTTTTTCAGAAACGTCTGCTCCCCAAGCTACAGTATAGCCTTTATTTATTGAATTGTCAATAATTTCAATCATTTCGTCCAATTTTACATTATAAACTTCATCATACAACCAATTATCCGGAACTTCCAAAATAAATTTTTCATAAAATGGATGATGAGTAAAAGAAGTGATTTCAACATAATCATCAATTTTTAATCCTAAATCGCTTTCAGATAAAGGTTTAGCTTCAACTTTTCCAAGATATGCATCTAATATTCCGCAGTAGCCATTAAACCATGCAGAAGAGAGTTTTCTGTTAGGATTTTCTTTTATAGCATTTACATAAGCTTTAAGAAGAGCATCCAATTCTCCGTGAATATGTGCAGTGTCGCCATAATTTAAACCGCTATATTTGTCTTCTGTAAGAATACCATAAGTCTTTATAACATGGAAAACATCGTGAAAAGCACCTCCACCGGCAAAATTTAATGCTCCGTGCCAACGAAGATATTTAATTGCTTTTTCTTCATATACTTTTCTTACAATAAACATTTCGGAAAGGTCATATTCTCCTTTTCCCATTCTAAGCAATTCGGCCTCAATAAATCCTAAACCGGAAAAGCTCCAGCAAGTACCGCTGCGATATTGATTTTTTACTGAAGTAACATTTATTTTTTTGACATCTGTGAATTTATATCCATCAGAATTATTGTCTTGAGATAATAATTTAATATTAAATGAAAATGCAAATAATGCAATTAAAATTAATGTGAATATTTTTTTCATGTTTATATTTTTACTAAAAATAATATTTTTTTTTATATTTTTCAAAAAAAACCTTACAATTAGCAAATAAAATGATAAATAGTTTTATATTCTATTAATTATTAGCAAGAAACGATTTAATGGAATAATTCATTAA
The DNA here is from genome assembly GCA_964493875.1 of uncultured Bacteroidales bacterium. Taxonomy (GTDB): domain Bacteria; phylum Bacteroidota; class Bacteroidia; order Bacteroidales; family ML635J-15; genus Bact-19. The sequence continues at coordinate 34,843 of CAZBPT010000015.1, forward strand.
AAATGCATATTGACTTTAATTCAAAATTATTATTCAAATGAAAACGATAATATTGAAGCATAGAATTCAAAAATAATTGTTTGCAGTAACTATTAATCACAAATTCTTCGCAAGTATTTTTATCTAATTTTAATATTTCTGAAAAAATTTCTCCGTGCTTTATATCCAACGACTCCGATGAGTTTTTATAAACCGGAATAAACATCCCATCAGAAAAAGAAAAAAATGGCATAGCCTCACAATAATTATTGCTAATGGCAAACCCTAATTTTTTTGCATAACCACTTAAAAAATACAAATGATAATTTGACGGCTTTTCAGAAAAATTCAACAAAATTACAAATTCTTTAAGGAAATAATACATCTCGGTATTTTTTGTTTTTTCTTTTATTGTCTTTGAAATTAATTCAGAAATAAATTGACATATACACGCTTTGTTAATATCAATGAAAAAATTTGAGAGAATAATTTCGCTTGCAGAACAATTTTTTAAAATCTGTATTTCTCTTGATTCTTTAATATCTAATTCTACTTCTATGATATTCAATGGAAAAATAATTTTCTGACTCGCTTTATTTTTTGCAGAAGAAGAAACATACATTAGAACAGAAACAAAACCGAACTCTAATGTATATAAATTGACAATATTTTTATTCTCATTGTAGTTTATTTTCGATATTACTATCGCCTCTGTTTTTCGCATAAAAAGAATAAACAAAATTAAAAAAATAATTGGAAACTTTGAAACAAAATATTTATTTTGTAAAAAAATTTATGGATAAAAAAATAATTTCATTATTAATAATTGCTCTATGCGTTTTTTCTTCATGTAATACAAAAACACACAAAGAACGCCGTGAAGAAATGTTAGAAAAAGAAGGTAAAACAATGGCTTCAGATAAAGGAAATAAAGGAGCAAACGAAACAATTGACAATCCGAACTATAAACAAGGAATGGAATTTCTTGAAGAAAACGGGAAACGTAAAGAAGTAACAACAACTGCTTCCGGATTGCAATATGAAGTGATAACAATGGGTAAAGGTGCAAAGCCAACTGCAAACGACAAGGTAAAAGTTCATTATCAAGGAACATTGATTGATGGAACAGAATTTGACAGTTCTTACAAACGTGGAGAACCTATTTCTTTCCCACTAAACGGTGTGATAAAAGGCTGGACAGAAGGATTACAATTGATGCCGGTTGGTTCAAAATTTAAATTTTATATTCCTTACGACTTGGCTTATGGAGAAAACGGTGCCGCAGGATCAATACAACCTTATTCTACTTTAATTTTTACTGTAGAATTACTAGGCATTGAAGAAGCACCTTTTGATTCTGATGCTGCTCTTAATTTACTTGCAAACAAATTAAATAACCCAAATTTAACTTTTTATGCCTTCGAAGACACTAAAGTAAATAATGAAGATGCTTTTTATTTCAGCGCAACGACAAAAGAAAATAATAAAAGTAAATTATACGGTATGTTTTGCGTAACAAAAAAGAAAAAAGAAATTTACAGAATGCACTTAAACGATACAGGTTACGACAAATTATAAAAAATAATAATTTATTAAAAAATTATATTAACTTTGTAAAAAAAAATGAAAAGAACATTAATATTAATAATTACGATTTTATGCGTTTTCGCATCTAAT
>CAZBPT010000015.1:36598-40296 GCA_964493875.1 uncultured Bacteroidales bacterium
AATGAAAAGAACATTAATATTAATAATTACGATTTTATGCGTTTTCGCATCTAATTCGTGCAAATCTCAAAAAAAAGTGAAAAACGAAAAACCAATTGAATTAACAACAGAAGTTGAAAAAGCTGCTTACTCATTAGGCGTAAATTTAGGTAATAATTTTAAACAACAAGGTTTAGATACTATTTTAGACCTTAATATTGTTGTTCGCGGATTATTAGATCAAAAAGATAATAAATCACAAATTACAGCAGAAGAAGCCGAAAAAGTTTTGCAAAGTTATTTCCAAAAATTACAAGAAGAACAAACAAAAGCAATGTCTCAAGAAGGTAAAAAATTCTTAGAAGAAAATGCTAAAAAAGAAGGTATTAAAACTACTGCTAGCGGACTTCAATACGAAGTAATCACAATGGGAACAGGTGCTAAACCTACTGCTACAGATAAAGTAAAAGTACATTATGAAGGTTCTTTAATTAACGGAAAAGTATTTGACAGTTCTTATAAACGTGGAGAACCTATTTCTTTCCCGCTAAACGGAGTTATTAAAGGTTGGACAGAAGGATTACAATTAATGCCTGTTGGATCTAAATTCAAATTTTATATTCCTCAAGAACTTGGTTATGGAGAAAGAGGTTCAGGTCAAGATATTCCTCCTTATTCAACTTTAATTTTTGTAGTTGAATTACTTGATATTGAAAAATAATTTCAAAAAATAATAATAAAAATACCTATAAAATTATAAATTATAGGTATTTTTTTATTCCTATTGTATGATTGTATGATAAAAGAATTAAGATGTCTTTGGACAGATTTTATCTCATTTATAAAAAATAATTTTAATCTTTTTTCATATTTATACACGTTCATTGTAATTGTTGTTTCGATTACTCTTGTCTATACTACTCATATAGGAGGCGAATTAGGAAAAGGACTTGCTCCTTTTTCAAACAAAATAGTAAATAATTTTTTATTATTCTCATTTTTATATTTTATAATACTGATTCCAATTTTAATAAAAACAAAAAAGACAAAATTACTAAGTTTCTCTTTTATATTAAAAGCGTTGGTATTCCTTATGGCAATGTCGTTTGCCGATATTTTTTCATGGCGTTCATATATCTCTTTTGATAATTTTTCCCGAACAGAAAACAGATTTATTTGGAATATATTATGGTGGTCAAAAAATGTAATTTTTGTATTACCAATTATAATAATAATGAAATTATTGTTTGATAAGAAAATCCCCGGATTATATGGACTGTGTCGAGGGAAACAACATATAAAAGCATATTTATGGCTTTATATAATAATAATTCCATTATTAATTGCAGTATCTTTTACTCCACAATTTAGATCATATTACCCTATAGGAAAGGTATGGAATTATGACGGACTTTTTGGAAATTCGATGATTATAAATATTCTGATTTTTGAATTATTTTATATCGTTAATTTTATAATGGTAGAATTAATTTTTCGTGGTACTTTTGTTATAGGACTTGGAAAAAATATTCTACATCATGCAGTACTACCAATGGTTACAATTTATGTAGCATTGCATTTCGGAAAACCTATCTTTGAAACTATCTCGGCAATTTTCGGTGGCTTTTTTCTCGGTGCAATAGCTTATCAATCGAAACACATTTGGGGAGGAGTTTTTATTCATATTGGAATCGCCGTTTTTATTGAAATTATCAGAATTACGGAATATTATTTTTTCGGTTTTTAATTTGAAAAATGTATTTTTGTAAAAAAAGAATATGAATATAGCAATTATTGGGTACGGAAAAATGGGAAAAACCATTGAGCGTATTGCAAATGAAAGAAACCACAATATTATTGAAATAATTGGTAATGGCGAAATCGAAAAAATTAATGCATCATTGGCAGAAAAATGCGATGTCGCTATTGAATTCTCAAAACCAACATCATGCAGAGAAAATATTTTGAAATGTCTTAACAACAATATTTCTGTATTATCAGGGACAACAGGCTGGAACTATGATGAAGAAGAAATAAAAAATATTTGTGCAAAAAATGATACTGCTTTTTTGTATTCTTCAAATTTCAGTATTGCTGTAAATATATTTTTTGAAATAAACAAAAAACTTGCTGAATTAATGGACAAATACAGCAATTACAATGTTGCCATAGAAGAAACGCACCATATACACAAATTTGATAAACCCAGTGGCACAGCACTCACTCTTGCCAAAGATATTATACAAAACTCAACAAGATTTTCAAATATTCCTGATAATAAAGAGGATATTGTTCAAAAATTAAATATCAATTCAATTCGTGAAGGAGAAGTTTGTGGAAATCACAAAGTGAAATGGGAAAGTGAAATCGACAGTATTTGTATAGAGCACAATGCCAAAAGTAGAGACGGATTTGCTTTAGGTGCAATAATCGCAACAGAATTTATTTACAATAAACGCGGAATTTATTATATGAAAGATATTATAGGTATGTAAAAAATCTCAGATTATTTTACAATACGTGTTCCTGAATTTGGATTTCCTAATTGACCTGCTTCAGTAATAATACAAGATTTTCCACCATTTTCAACAAAGAAAAGTGCTGCTCTTATTTTTGGAGCCATGCTGCCTTCTGTAAATTGATGGTCTGCCAAGTATTTCTTTGCTTCTGCAACAGTAACGACATCTAATCTCTTTTCTTCAGGTGTATTAAAATTCAAACAAACTTTTGGAACATCTGTAAGAATATAGAACTCATCAGCTTTAATTTGAGTAGCCAACAATGCCGATGCTAAATCTTTATCTATAACTGCATCAATACCTTCTAAGATATTTTCTTTAACATAATGAACAGGAATACCTCCACCACCAACAGTAACAACAATATTTCCTTCTCTTGACAATTTTTCAATAATATCTTTATTATTAATCATCAAGGGTTTTGGAGATGCAACAACTTTACGCCAACCTTTTCCTTTTGGGTCTTTTGCAAAACTATCATTCGGATTTTTAGCCTTCAATACATTCATTTCTTCTTCGCTATAATATGGACCGATAGGTTTTGTAGGATTTTGGAAAGCCTGGTCGTTTTTATCTACTAAAACTTGTGTAACAAGAGTGATGATATTATTTTTATATCCATGTTTTGTTAAAACATTTCTAAATTGTTGTTCGATTATATAGCCGATAAAACCTTGGGAATAAGCGCCACAAATATCAAGAGGCATTTCAGGAATACCAAAAAGTTTTTCACCGGCATTGTTTTGTAACAAAATATTTCCTACTTGTGGACCATTTCCGTGACCAATTACTATATTATAATCGTTTTTTATTAAACCTAATAAACTTTCACAAGTTTGATATACATTTGCTTCTTGCTCGTTAATTGTTCCTTTTTGTCCTGCTCTTAATAAGGCATTACCACCAAATGCTACTACCGCTAATTTCTTCATATTAGTTATATTTATAATGTAAAAATGAACCGCAAAAATAATATTTTTTTTCAGAAAAAAAAACATTATTTAAAAAGATGCAATCATATAATTCTTTCTAAAAGTCATTTAAGATATTTGTGAAAATTCAAAACGGAATAATTTTAAAAAACTTGAAAAAAATAAACATGTTAATAAAATATCCGTCTTAATTAAATACGAATTAAAAAATAAATTTGTTTTTTAAAAAAATATTAACTAACTTGTAAATAATTAATAACCAATAAAA
>CAZBPT010000016.1:0-4167 GCA_964493875.1 uncultured Bacteroidales bacterium
GGACTATATTCAGTAATGGTAAGCCATAAAGGCTGTACAAAAATTTCCGATACGGCAAAAGTTTTCAAAATTCAGAAAAGAGGCTTTATTAAGGAAGGATATTATGCCGATTTAGCCTTAGTAGATTTCAATTGTGAAGAATATAAAATTGAAAAACCGAATATTTTGTACAAATCAAAATGGTCGCCTTTAGAAAATTATTCTGTAAGAACAAAAGTAATGAAAACTATTGTTAATGGCGAGATTGTTTATGATAATGGTAATATTATCGAGAAAAAATCGGCACAAAAAATAGCATTTGCAAGATAAGAGGTTAATTTATTATTACAATAAATTTTGCAAATAAAAAACTGTTAATGGCGAGAATAGTTCTATTCTGTATGCAGTTTTGTTATTGTAATTTTTTTGTAAAATGATGCTGCTATTTCAAAAAACACTTCTCCAAATTTGATTTATAAATTATTCTTTTATAATAATTTTTGAATTTGTAAAATTATTCTCAACAATTTTTATATAAAATAATCCCTTTGATAAATTTTCAATGTTTATTTCGGTTTCTTCTGTAACATTATTTTGAGATAATATCAATTTTCCGGATATATCATATAATGCAATTTCAGCTTTTTCTATTCCGGATATTTTAAATCTATCATTACTTGGATTCGGGTAAATTTTTACTTCTTCGACAAATTCTTTATTGTTCTTACTCTTTTCATTTTCTCTTGAGCTACAACAATTAATATTATGTGTTTTAATATTTCCACAATCATCGGTTATTGTAAGTATGTAAAAGCCTGTACCGTTCTTACACATGCGACAAATTATGTCAAACGTATATGATTGAAGATTTGTTGTTATACTATCTATTGCTAATGTTGATGTTTCGTTTTCACATTTCCATTTTAAATCATACGTATATGGTTTTACTCCTCCGCTAACATTTACATTTGCATTACAATTATTAATTGATAATGTGCTGCTTAATGCTCTAACACGGGGTTGCAAACCTGATGGAACAACTGCAGAAGACAAATAAGAACAGTCTAAACTGTTTGTAATAGTTACATTATATGTTGCTGATTCTAAATTATTTAAATTTTGCGAAGTATAATTACAACTTGGAGGTACAGTTTGAGGAAAAGCAGAGCTGTGCCAACAAAAACTATATGGTGCGGCGTTGCCGATTACATTTGTTGTAATAGAACCACCTATCATTAAACCGGTACATATATTATAAGAAGTTGGAGTAATTGCAAAAGATGCAGATAAACTGTCACTTATAACCGTAAACGGTTCGGAAACTGCATTTGAACTACAATTGGAATTTGTTGCCGTAACTACATAATTTCCTTCATTATTTACAGTAATACTTTGTGTAGTTGCTCCGGTTGACCATTGATAATTAGTTGCTTCAGCAGAATTTGCCGTTAGTATTATCGGACTATTGTTGCAAATTACACTATAAGGATTACTGGTACTGATTGTTGGTGTTAGAGAATGTCCCAGAGTATTGATATTACCAACTTCCCATATTATATCTCGACTTGCATCTACGGTTGTTAACGCTCCAATTACCGGCATTGAATTTGATGTTATATTAGATACTGCATGGCTTTGTGGATTTAATGCATAATACATAAGATCGTTAGGATTATTTACATGGTTGATATTTAGGACATGACCCAATTCGTGCAAGATACCTTCATAAAAACTACCAGTATTGTTACTTGTAGTTCCTGTAGTTTGGTATGTCCAAGGAGAAGTAGGATTATTCTGTACATAAATATGCGACCCATATTTTCTATAATATGTATTGCATTGAGGGTAAGGAGATACAATGCCAACAGATATTTTACTCATTATTGTAGACATTCCGGAAAAAGGGTTACCATTTGCATCAGTGGAGGAAAAACCTATTATATTCTTATTACTAGCTGTAAAATCATTTGCATAAACATATTGATTTGAAGAATTTTTTTCCAATACCAAATTAATATCAAGTAAAGTTGACCATCTTCTTAATGCTGTTTCAATTGCATTTATTATTGCTGCCGAATTTGAGTTGTTTTCAGGACTAATATTATTATGTAAGGTAAAAACAATGTCGTTGCAGGAAGACAAGCGTGCAAGATAAACTCTGCAAATAGGATATGGATCATCATAACCCACACTAGTATTTGTTACAGAATAATTTATTTTTAAGGTATCTGCAGATATAACATAATCCTTGCGGGCAGTTCTTATTTTTATCTTACCGCTACCTGCACTGCTACCAAAGCCTGTTTCTGGATTTCCCGAATGGTCTAAATATCCTTTTCTCACAAAAGACGGTATTTTTACACGTATTTGATTATTTGCCCAACTTACAATATAAGAAGAATCTAAACCAACTAAAAAAATTGTTGTATCGAAAGCAATACCGGCTTTTGCAAAAAGTACTTCTCCCTTTTGTGTCCCAAAATAATTACCGGTTATTGTTAAAATATCTTCTACTCCGGCATTTCTAGTTGTAGGAGAAAAAGAATATAAAATAGGTTGGCAAGTAATTATTGAAAAATTTGTTGGAGAGATATAATTAGTGCTGTCGTAAATAATAAAAGCTCCTACTTGATTATATGGTATGTTACTTGCTGATGTAAACATTGAAAAAATTGATGTTGTTTCAATATCGGTAAAAATAATATTAGAATTTATTCCGGCTAAATTGTTCAACAACTCAATTTTTACATTAAATATTTCTATTTCATTTGTTGTAAGTTGTGTTCTGCTTGGATTTAATAATTCGTGATATGAAATCCCAGTTCCAAGATTTATACAGTTTGAAGATATATCGTAAACGTAGTCGCTTGGAAAATATGTCAAAGAATCCATTTCAGGTCCATTAAATACTTTTATCTTATTGTTCTGCTTTATATTTGTTCCAAATGCAACTGTATTATAGTTTAATCTTAATATTACATTATCTAAATATGTTGAGTTGTTATTTGCTGATGCATATACTTTAAATTTAAAATAATATTTATTAGAATCACTATTATATTCCACTTTTTGATCCTGTATTGTAATATTTAATATATTAGGAGTTTTTGTAGAATTAAAATATGCTTTATCTTTCTTTTTTTTTTCGCTGTTTTCTTTTGCTTGTTTAGCTTTTCTTTCTAAGAAATTATTTAAAGAATCAATATGTTCTTTATTGTTAGTTTCTTTAATTTTTATATTTTGTTCTTTTAAATATATTTCCCAAGCACCTTTATCATAAGATAAATCCTCTCTCATTTTATTTACATTCTTTAATGGTATATTTAAAGTTGAATCCATTTGTTTCATGTATTTGTAAAGCTCATATCTGCTACCAAAAGACAAATCATTTAGTCCGGTTATTCTAAAACCATGGTTTATGATTCTTATTGCTCCTTTTTTTACGTCTTGTAGCATAGTAAGTTTAAGATATTTATTATGTTTACTCGAATCAGGGTTTAGAGGCAAATCATTTTTTTTCATAAAATAAATAACCTCTCCACCGACCCATACCGGTTCTTGAATAACTCCGGATTCGTATCTATCTTGGCTGAAATAATTTATTATTTCCATATTATATGGGTCATCAGCGTTTTTTATTATTCTACCTCCTTTCTTTATTACGTTAATTGTATCTCCCCTCTTAATGGTAAAAGTACTATCAACTTTATACGTGTAGGTTACTCTAATTAAATATGATGTATATAAATCTTCTATATCATAATTTCCAAGCGCATCATAAAAATCAGGTCCTTTAATAGGATCATAAGGTATTACTGTCCCTTCAAGAATATAATCTGCTTTCTCGAAAAACTCTTCATTGCTTAATAAGGTTTTCTTTGTTAGTCCTTGTGCAAATATATTATTTGCCATTATAGTTAATAATAAAGTCAAAAATAAAATTGTTTTTTTCATATATTTTTTTTTATAAATTTACAAATATTATTTTAATTTTCAAAAAAATAACGCCCTAAACGTAAAAAAGATATTTTTTACGTTTAAGATACTATTGTCGCGAGGAAAAATTTATTATTACAATAAATTTTGCAAATAATAAAATAAGTGTTACATTTGCAACAATAATAGAAAAGGGAAATAGGTGTAATTCCTATACAGTACCCGCTGCTGTAATCTCTTTGTAAAATAGTT
>CAZBPT010000016.1:4267-16003 GCA_964493875.1 uncultured Bacteroidales bacterium
CGCTTTTATTTACAATAAGTGTAAACTCTCAAGATGTGGTAGATTTCGAAGAATTAACATTATCTCCCGAGAGCCATTGGAATGGCAGTGATTTATCCGGTAGTTTTACTTCTAAGTATTTAACTTTCTATAATTCATACGACACTGCGTATAGTTCTTGGATGGGTTGGTCTTATACTAATGAAACTGATAATACTACTTATGATTGGAATAATTGCTTTTCTTCTGCTTACGGTTCAGGTGAAAATAATTCCGAGAATTATGCTGTTTCTTTTATTGGTTCAGATTGGATGAATAATTATGAGCAGATTCCGTCAATAATAAGTATCAATAAATCAGAGATTTCGTCACAAATCGCTTCTATGTCTATGTCCGTATGCTTAAATGCTAATGCTTATCTTTACATTACCAATGATGATTTTTATCAAAACAATAATCATTATTTAATGATGAAAATTTCAGCGGTAAATTCAGAAACAGGCAATAGTTCTTCTCAAAATATTTATCTTGCAGATTTTCGTGCAGAAACAACTGAGCCTTTTGCAGTTAATAATTGGAAAACTATTGATATGACTTGGGCAATTGATTACGACAGCTTAGTTTTTACTTTTGAATCAAGCGACAGTGGCGATTATGGAATAAATACTCCGGCTTATTTTTGTTTAGATAATTTTACATATAATACTTCTGTATTTTTTGCTGAAGATAATTTTCAAGACTTAAATGTTTATACTTACGATAATAATTTAATTATTAATAATTCTCATATTATCAATAAAATAGAAATTTATGATATTTTAGGTAAGAAGCAAAACGAAAAGGTTTTAAATAATTATTCTGCAGAATATAATATTTCTAATTTCCCTGAAGGATTTTATTTTGTTAGAGTATATTCTGCCGGTCAAAGTGTTTCTAAGAAAATTATCAAAAGATAAATAGTCTGTAATGAAAAAAAAAATCACAATCGTTTATTATTCAGTTTTTGTTACAATATTTTTTGTTCCTTATATATTACAGGCTCAAAATTTTGCAGGAGATGCGATGGCTGTTTACAAGGATTCTTCTTTAATAAAATCGTGGGCGACAGAACTTGTAGATTTAAAACGAGGATATCTGAATATTGGAGATACAAATTATTCGCTTATTCAACAAGGCGTTAGCTCTAATTATGCATTGTCAGGATTAGAAGAAAATGTTTTGGGAAAAGCAGATGGACAAACAGTTAGTTTAGGAGATGGTGGCGAAATAATTGTTAGCTTTCAAAATCCGATTAGGAATGGGGTAGGACCAGATTTTGCTGTTTTTGAAAATGGTTTTTTTTCTCCTCCGACACAAAATATTCTAATCTATCTTGAACTTGCCTTTGTAGAAGTTTCCAGCGATGGTGAAAATTTTTTTAGATTTCCCTCTGTTTCTAATCAACAAACAGAAACACAAGTAACTTCTTTTCAATCTGTTGATTATCGTTTGTATGAAAATTTGGCAGGAATATTTCCCGTGTTTTGGGGTGTTGCTTTTGATTTAGATGATTTAATACTAAATCCGGACGATATACCTTTATTGGATTTTGAAAATATTTATTTTGTGAAAATTATTGATGTTGTTGGGTCTATTAATCCCAATATTGCAAGTTATGATTCACGAGGTAACATAATAAATGAATCGTATCCAACACCCTTTTCTACGGGAGGATTTGATTTGGATGCTGTGTCCGTAATTAACGAAAATCCTGTTTCAATAAATGAAAAAGAAACAGACATTATTTCAATTTATCCGAATCCTACAAAAGATTATATTCAAATTAACTTTGATAAAGATTATCCAGATTCAAAATCAGTTATTATTTATGATGTTTTTGGACAGGAAATTAAGTCAATAAATAAAATTGAAAATAATACAATTGTCGATATTTCGGACTTAAAATCAGGAATTTATTTTATTCGTGTGGATAATATCATTAATAAAATAATTGTAGAGTAATTTACAAAATTATTTTTTCACCCATATTAATTGACGTTCATCGTTGTATTTTATTCTGTTATTATCTAAACACCATTGGATAACTTTAATTATTTTTTCATTTTCAAAATCTTTAAAAGAGTCTACAATATCATTAATCAACATAGGATTATTTTGTAAAAGTCGTTTAATTTCTATTCCTATAGTTTCAAATTCATATTTAGTAATCCCCAAATTGTTTTTCCTACTGCAAACATCACAATAAGAACAAGATTTTGAATTATTTTCTCCAAAATATTCAAGCAACAAATTAGAACGACATTTATTATTTGATTCAACATAATTTAACATAGCATCAAGTCTTTTTTTGTATCGTTCTTTTTGTTCGTTAACTACGCCACTGTCGATATAAGCTTTAATATTTTCTTTTCTGTTTAGGATAAATTGTATTTCGGGATTTTTTGATTTTGGAATATAATTTATGATATTATTTGTCTGCAATTCGTTCAATAGTCCATAAATTGTTCTAACGTCAGTGTTCATTTTATTGGCTAGAAAATCTTCATTAATATTTACAAAATCTGTGAAAACACCTGTATAAGATCTTAAAATTAATTTGATAAAATCGCTTAATCCGGAATATAATTGGAAGTTGTAAAGTTCATCGCGGTTACAAATAATATTTAACCTTGCAGAGTGATTAATATTTGCCGTAAATGTTAATACGTCGCATATTTCCAAAATTTTCAGTGCGTTAGAAATAATATCTATATTAAATTGATATAATTTTGCGAAATCAAAGATATTAAAAGAGTAGGTTTGTTGGCTGCCTTCGTCGATTGAAATTTCAAAATAATCAGCTATTGCATTGTAAATTTCAACGATTTTGTCGATAGGTGGAAAGGAATTTGTAAAATTTCTTTTAATTAAAGCTATATCTGAGATATTGTATAAAATATAAGCGTTAGCCTTTTTACCGTCTCTTCCTGCTCTTCCTGCTTCTTGGAAATATGCTTCAAGAGAATCTGGAATATCCAAATGCACAACCAATCGAACGTCAGGTTTGTCGATACCCATACCGAAAGCATTTGTGCAGACAATAATTTTAATAATATCGTTTTGCCAAGCTAATTGTTTTTCTTCTCTTTCTTTTGCATCTAATCCTGCGTGATAAAAATCGGCAGAAACTCCAAAATGTTGTAATATTTGAGCGTATTCTTTCGTCTTTTTTCTGTTTCTTACATATATTACACAAGAGCCTTGATGTTTGTTTAATAGTTTGAAGAGACTATTTATCTTATCTTCGGAATGAATTACTGAGTAAATTAAATTTTTACGTTCAAAACTTTTTTGAATAACATTGTATTCAGAAAATTTCAATTTATCTTGAATATCAACAACAACTTCCGGAGTGGCTGTGGCCGTTAGTGCAAGTATTGGAATATCGGGAAAAAAATCTCTGATTTCTGCAATTTCCAAATAAGGAGGTCTGAAGTCGTATCCCCATTGTGAAATACAGTGAGCTTCATCAACAGTAATGAGATTAATTTTCATTTGTTTCAGCATTTCTCTGAAATAATATGTTTTAAGTCGTTCCGGCGATAGGTATAAAAATTTGTATCCTCCATAGATTACATTTTTTAAGGTAACTTCAATTTCCTTTTGTGTCATTCCGGAATAAATAGCCGCAGCAGAAATTTTCTTCTTTTTTAAATTTTCTACTTGGTCTTTCATTAACGCAATAAGCGGAGTAACAACCAGGCAAGTTCCTTCCACCGACATGCTGTAAACTTGAAAAGTAATTGATTTCCCGCCACCTGTAGGCATTAATCCTAATGTGTCTTTTCCCTCAGCTATCGATTCAATGATAAGGTCTTGAGGGCTACGAAAATTTTCATATCCCCAATATTGTTTTAATATATCGGTGTAAATGCTCATTCTAACATTAAATATTTTTTTGGAATCTAATAATCATTTAATTATCACATTCCATTTTCATTATTATTTGTATTTCTAATAAACTAAATTCTGCAAATTGTGTTTCAAATATTTATTTATTGATATACCTGTACAAATAAGTGAAAAGACAATTCCAATTATTAAAATTATAGCGAATAATAACAACAATAAAATTAGGTTAATAGTAAAAATGTCACCAATTTGGTAATTAATGAAATATGCAATGAAGGTTAAGGCAGGAATAGTTAAAAGAGCGCCGAATAATCCTTGTAAGAATCCGGAAATTAAGAAAGGACGGCGAATATAACTGTTTTTGGCACCAATCAATTTCATTGTTCTGATAACATTTCTTTTCGAATATATTAATAACCTGATAGTATTATTTAGTAGTGCAAATGAGATAATTACAAATAGAATACAAAAGAATATCAAAATGATGCTAAATTTCTTATAATTATTGTAAATAACATTCACCAAATTTTCTTGATAAGAAATATCACCAATTAAACCTGAGTTATTCGACAAATAATTTTTTATCATTTCGAGACTATCAGGATTTCCGTAGCTGGAATTGATATAAGCATTTATTGTTATCGGCAAAGGATTGTATCCTAAAACGTCAATAAAGTTTTCGCCAAGTTCTTCCTGCATTAATTCGGCAGCTTTTTCGCTACTGATAAAATCGGTAGATTTAATAAAATTATAAGTATCCAATTCTTTCTGATAAGCTCTTGCATCTGCTTCGCTTACATGTTCTTTAATGAGAAGAGAAAAACATAAATTTTCTTTAACATAATCCGATATGCTTTTTAAATTTATTAATAATAGTCCAATTATACCAATTATTAATAATACCAAAAAAACACTAATTATTGATATAAAATATACATTACGTATTTTTCCAATAATTTTCGGATTATCTTTCATCGATTAATTCTTTAAAAACTTTTTAATTATTGAGTTGCCGTCTCTATTCGTGATTTTGATAAAATAACTTCCTGCCGACAATGAATTAATATTAATTTCAGAATTGCTGTAGTTATTATCATTTAATATTTCTTTGCCATCTATAGTGTATATAGAAATTTTAGAAACAATATTTTCGGGGTCGTCAATAACGATATAATCGTTTGCTGGATTTGGATAAATAGAAATATTTGAAGCTTGATTGTCTTCAATTGAGTTGTAATCTGTGAAAGTTACCAAGATAGTATCGCTAGCAAAGCAAACGCCATTTCCAACAGTAACCGAAAATTCCCAAGTTCCTAAATCGTAAGTTTCTCCATCAACATAGAGAGTTGGGTATTCCCAATCCAAATTTTCTGTGCCGAAGAACCATTCGTAAGAACTGAAATCGGTTCCAGCATCTAATGTTGTGCCAGAGCTAATATCTACACTTAAATCATCTCCAAGAGAAACTGAAATAGGTGGGTTCAATGTTAATGTAATATTTATTGAATCGCTACATCCGAAAGAATCTCCTGTAACTGTAAGCGAGTATTCTCCTGATTCTTCTACCGTGATTGAATGGAATGTTGCACCATTACTCCAAGTATATTCGTAAGCGCCGATTCCTGCATCCAATAAATAATAGTCGGAGCAAGAATTAATTGTTTCTGATAATGGAATTTCATAATATGGATGAACAGTAACATTTACTTCATCGATATTTGTGCAACCTGTATACATATCGGTAACTTGAAGAGTATATACTCCTGTTTCAGATACAGTTAACATTGGTGAGTGGGTATCCATTTCTTCTCCATCTTGTGTCCAAGTGTAATTTGTGTAATTGCCATCTGTTTCTAATGTTACAGATTCGCCGTTGCACAAATCTTTGTCATCACCCAAATCTACATCTGGTGATGGGGTTATGCTTATTTCAATAGTATCTGATGTTATTTCGTTACATTGATTTGAAATTACACAATAATATTCTCCAGCATAACTAATATCAGGAGAGATTGACAAAATTGTGTCGTTTTGGCCGGGGATTAAGTTTCCATTGTTATACCAAGAAACATTAAAGTTTATTCCATTTACCAAAATTTTTAATTCGAGAGTTTCAAACTCACAAATTGAAGTACCATTTGCCCCTGCAATAGGACTGTGGTTAGTTGGGTTTTGGAATGAAACAGGAGTTCCTACTGAAACAAGTACTGAATCTGATTTTATTCCTAATCCGGAACATTCGTTTTGTGCTAAGCAATAATAATAACCACTATGATTCACAATTGAATTTGGTATTACTAAATTTTCTGTGGTCTGACTGGATATTGCAGAACCATTTCGGTACCAAAGATAAGATATCGGACTTTCTCCTTCTGCCTCTGCAGAAAGATATATGTTTCCTCCTTGACATACAGAAAAAGCTTCTGGTTGAACTGTGAAAACCGGTAAAGCCTTAACAGTCAAATCTGCATGATATGTTTCTATTGTATTACACATATTGCTTAGTTCGCAATAGTAAACTCCTGCATCTGAAAGAGATACATAAGGAATACTGTAAATGTTACTTGTGCCAATTAAGATATCTGCTGGTGTAGATTCTTTATACCAATTATATGTTATAGGTTCAGTTCCGAAAACTTGGTTAGTATATGCCAATGAAAAAGCCATAGAATCTCCTTCGCAAATATTTTCGTCAGATAGATCCATTTGTAATTCTATCGGAACATTTACTGTAACCATTACTGTATCTGAAGATGCTGTGCCACAGTCATTTGATGCAATACAAAAATATGGTCGTGACTGTGCTTCTAAAATATTTGTAAATGTTAATTGAGTGTTTGAATTTGCAAATGTTGCATTAGCATCTTGAACTAAGATCGCATTATTGTCATATAAGAAATTCCATTGAACTGTAAGAGGAGTAGCGCCAACAACTTTGGTATTTAAAAATACGTCTTCTCCAACACAAACAGTTGTGTCGTGTGGTTGTATTGTAAATAAAGGAGCTTCTCGAAATTCTAATAAAAAAACATCTGAAGTGTCAGAACCACAAGCATTATAAGCAATATAATAATATGAGTCATTATATGCCACGGAGCTATTAACGGTTAATGTTGTAGTATTTGAGTTTGGAATTAGGATACTGTCTCCATACCATTGATATGTAAAAGGTGTGCTGCCAATAGCATAAGCGTTTAAACTAAAAGTTTCTCCAAGACACATTTCGGGTGCTGATGGTTGTGTTTGTACTATTGGAGCTGTTCCTGTAGGAATACCAAAGTTTACTAATGTGTCATTGTAACAGCCATTACTAGCAATTAATATGTATAAACTGTTATTTGGATAATGGATATTTTCGATATGTAATGTGCTGCTTGTTTGTCCTGTCATAACGTTATCTACAGAAGCAATTCTTTCTACCCAAGTAAAATTGATATTGTCGCCAGTTACTGCAACAGGTATGTCTATAATATCACCTTCGCATGAGTAAGGAATATTTGGAGATGTTGTTAAATTTGGTTTTTCTAAGTAATTTAAGTTAATTGGATCTGAAATATTTGTTGCGGTTCCGCAGCCATTTGATATTATTGCATAGTAGATTCCTTCATCGCTTAATGAAGCATGTTCGAATACTAAAGTGTTATTCGAAGAATTAGTGTAGAATGCGGAATTCTTGTACCAAGAATATTGCATATTTCCAGAAGGTGATACATTTAATGTAATTGACTTTTCTGCTTGAAGACATAATAATGTGTCATTAGGAGATAATGTTATGCTGTTTATCGTTGGTATTGCTGTTGAAACAATTATGTTAAATTCTAACGATTCCAATGTTGTAACACCATCACTTACTTCAATTTTATAACGGCCTTGCGAAGCTGTAGTAATATTTTCAAATACATATTCGTAAGTTGTAGTACTCAAAGTTTCACTATGGACTGATGTGAATGTTCCACTATATGTCGCATCAAATAAAATATTGTATGTAATATCTGCTGCGTTGTTAGCAACAACAATTCTTGCAGTATCATTAATGCCTTGACAAGCCCATGAACTCTGTGGTTGTGAAACTATTGTCATTTGAGAATATGAAAAATATGACAATAAACACATCGCAATTATTATAAAAACTTTTTTCATATAAATAATTTTTTTTGAATAATAGAATTTAAAATATAATTATTTCTTTATTTGTTAATTAAGATTTTTCTTGAGATTTTATTGTTATCAATAATCATTGACATTAAGTATAATCCTGTGTTGCAGTTTTTTAGGTTGATTTCTAATTCGCTTCCCGAAATTGTGAATTTCTTTTGATAAACAGCTTTTCCTGTAATATCATAAACTTGAACGAATAATTCTTTACCTGCCTGCAAATCTCCCGTTTGAATATAAATATTGTCGACAGTCGGATTTGGATATATTTCAATATTATTGGCAAATTCTTCATTAGGTAAATCTACTAAGCAGGATTTTACGCCTATTGAACTTGAATATGCTGTTCCGTATTTATTGTAAGAACTAATCCAAGCAGAATCTTGGTTTTGAATATAAAAAGTATTTAAGCCCGGATTATTTCCTCTGTTTACCAATCCAATGGCAAATTGACTGTTGTTTACTGCAGTGTTAGAGCCACCTGCATAATTTATTGAATATCCTGCATAAAAAGGACCATTAACTTCTATTGCTGAATCAAAGACAATATTTGCCCAGAAATTTTCGGGGATATCTTTTATTAGTACTTTTTTACTTGCGAGTTCAATTTCCGGTAAAGCTGTTGATCCGTCCCATATTTTAAATGTAACATAAGATTCATCTGTTAATTTAACGGATTTATTTACTGACATTACAAGTTCGTGTACAAAGTCAAATTGATATTGGTCGAATTTTTCTGCATAACTGATAGTTTTTTGTCCGTTATTCCCACTAATATAACCCCAAGAGTTTGATACGGGAGGACAATATAAAATTTCTGTTGAAGTATTAACGTTTGATATTGTGTCGCAGAATTCTGCTACTGGTCCGGAAAAAACCATTACGTAATCTTCTTTCAAAATGTAGCTTGAACGTCCGCAAGCGTCATTCACTGCAAGATATACATCATAAAATCCTGTTGTGTTGTATTCAACGCCACGAGTAACATTTGATGCTGCAGAATATGTTGGATAACCTCCTGTAAATGTCCAGCTCCAAATTGTAGGATAATTTTGCGATCTGTCTTGAAAGAACACTTTTTCTCCTGCTGGGATTAGACGATTTCTTGCTTCAAAGTCGGCAATTGGTTCTGGTATGTTTGGATTTGTTAAGCAGGGGTCTTGTGCTGCAACGCGGATATATGCCGTTTTGATAATTGTATCAACTCCCAGTCCGTTCCAAACTACCAATCTAACTTGGAAATTTCCAGCTGTTTTATATTGGATTCCTGTAGGATTTTTTAGTCCGGTTTTTCCGGCAAAAGATGCCGGGTCAGCTTGTGTAAATGTCCATTCCCATTTATATGGGTTGTTTTGAGACATATCTGTAAAATTAACAAATTCGTTTAAATTTATGAATGTTCTGTCAGCTTCAAAATCGGCAATAGGCTCTTTTGTTGCTACTGGAACTACACAAATATGCTCTGTTCTGATAATATCACTAACTTCACCATTTTCTTTTGCAACATGAAGTTGAACATCGAAACAGCCAATAGTGTTATATAAAATTGGCACTGGAGGTTCAAATCCTGTAGAATAATTTGGTGCTCCTCCTTGAAAAG
The DNA here is from genome assembly GCA_964493875.1 of uncultured Bacteroidales bacterium. Classification (GTDB taxonomy): domain Bacteria; phylum Bacteroidota; class Bacteroidia; order Bacteroidales; family ML635J-15; genus Bact-19. The sequence continues at coordinate 13,893 of CAZBPT010000016.1, forward strand.
ACCAATTGGTTTCTGTAAATGGCGGATTTAATGAAGTATTCGTAAAAGTCACATGTGTACCAACAGGAATTACTCGTTCGCTTGCACTAAAATTTGCTACTGCTACGCCTGTTTCTTCAACTTCAACACAACCTACACATACTTCTGTATCTATTCCTGTAGAATTTTGAACTTCCAAAATTACATCATAAGTTCCTGGTGTATAATAACATATATTTGAGGGACTTTGCGATGCTGTTCCTACTCCTTCTATTATTTCAGGTTCGCCTCCTGGAAAACTCCATTTCCAATATGTAGGACCTCCTTGTGAACAAACAGAACTGAAACTTACACAAGAACCTGCGGGTATCGGATTGCTTCCTACAGTCATTTGAAAGCAAGCATCTAACGCAGCTTTGGAATCATTCGTTTCTTTTTGTGAGTAGGATATATTTATTATAAATACACTTAAAATTATCAATATAAAATTCTTCATTTTCATAAGATATTACTTAAATACAATTTTCACACAAATATAATTTTTTTTTTGAGATAAAACAACTAATCTTCATAAATATTTTCGTCTATCTAATCTATTAGTCAAATTGTTTCAAATTATTTTCCTGCTTTTTGACTTAATTTCTAATTGTCCGTTTGTTCTGTTTTGTTATCCAATTTCTTTTTTTATTATGCGTAAGCATCATAAGAACCTGTTCTTTTATATTATATTTTGTTGTTTTATAAAGGTTTTATTTTGAAATACAACTGTTTATAATACAAATTTTCAAATATTTTATTTTGAAAATATACCAATTTAAGAAAATATTTTTTAATACACAAAAATCAATAAAAAATCCGTTTTTCTACAAATATTTTATGGAAAAATGTAATTTTTGTCCACACAAATGTAATGTCGACAGGAATATTTCAAATAACGGGTTTTGCAAGTCTTATTATAATGCTTATTTATCTTCTGTGTGTAAGCATACAGGCGAGGAACCTTGTCTTTGTGGGGGAAAAGGAATTTGTAATGTTTTTTTTGCTCATTGTAATTTACAATGTGTTTATTGTCAAAATATTGGGATATCAGATAATAATAATGATAATTTTCAAATTGTCAATGCAGAAGAATTATCAACAAAAATCATTGAACTGTTAAAAACAACGGAATATATAGTTTCTTTTGTCTCTCCTTCTCATTTTGTTCCTTTGATAATTGAGACAATAGACTTGATAAAAGCAAAAGGTTATTCTCCTCGTTTCGTGTATAATACAAATTCCTATGACGATGTGGAAAGTTTAAAACTATTGGAAGGTCGAATTGATATCTATTTACCTGATTTTAAATATAGTGATGAAGAACTTGCTTTTAGATATTCGCGAATAAAAAATTATCCTTCTGTCGCCTTGGCAGCAATAAAAGAAATGTATCGACAAAAAGGTTCTAGACTTGTTATTGATGAGAAAACAGGTTTGGCAGAGTCGGGGATTATTATTCGCCATCTTCTATTGCCCGGGAATTTAGAACAAAGTAAGAAGGTTTTAGAAACTATTGCATACGAAATATCTACTTCTTTACATATCTCATTGATGTCGCAATATTTTACAGTAAAGCATTTTGTCGATTATGAAGAATTAAATCGAAAAGTATCTGAAGATGAATATAATGAGTTAATTGATTATTATGATAAATTGGGCTTTTATAATGGTTGGCTACAAAAATTTGAAAGCAGCGATTGTTATAAACCCAAAATTATCAATAATGAAATTTCTTTTTAAAATTATCTGATTTCCGGATATGCAATTCTGGAGTGATAAATGTCAGTGAGTTTCTTTACAAAAATTATTTTTGCAATAGTTATTTGTTTTAAAGTAATATCAACTTCATCAAATTGATTATTGGAGATGAGATTGTCAATAATATTATTTACCAAGTTGTTGAGCGTTTCTTCTGAATATTGTTTTAAAGTGCGGGAAGCAGCCTCAATAGAGTCAGCCATCATAACAACAGCAGTTTCAAGAGATTTTGGTTTTGGACCGGGATATTGGAAATGAGTAATGTCAGGTGTTTTGTCGGGATTCTGGTTTTTCCATGTGTTATAAAAATAGCGGGTTACAGTTGTCCCGTGGTG
>CAZBPT010000016.1:16103-35774 GCA_964493875.1 uncultured Bacteroidales bacterium
ATACCAATAAGCAACCACTACTAATTAAATAACTTATTAATATTGGAGAAAAATATGAGTCGAAAGAAAATTTTTCGGCTTTCATTATGTAAAAACCTGTATATATGATGATATATGAAAAGACAACAGTAAATAATCCCACAAATGTTTGGCGACGCATTTGAGTTCTTCGCATTATGTACATTGATATCATTCCCGCCATGCTTTGTGTAAAAATAAATTCAAAACCGTTTGGTGCAAAAAATGCTGATAATAATATTATTAAGAAATAAACAAAAAAGCTGATATTAAAATCAAAAAAGCTGATCATTAACGCAGCAATTAAAGTATAAGGAATGATATTGATGTTAATTACTGAAATATAATCGAATTTTAATATTAAAAAAATTGATAAAATTATTAGTAATATTTGTATGGAAAAGAAAGTGTTGTTTCGTAATCTTAAAAATATTTCTTTTCTATTAAAATAAAAATTTAATAAATATACGATGAAATATAAAACGAAGAATAAAATTACTACACCTAATCCAATAAAAAAATTATCTACATTTAATGATTTATAAGTTTTTGCATTTTTTAGTGATAATAATTTTTGATATGTCTCTGAATCTATTTTATCGCCTTTTTTTATGATAAGCTCTCCATTAGAAATAAAGTCCGAAAAAAGAGGTAATTGATTTAGTTGGTTTACGAGCATTTCATGACTGCTTTTTTTGTCATAAATGAGGTTGCCATGCGAAATGTTTTTCGATAGAATGTTATGAATTTCAAAGTTATTTAGAGAATCAATTTCTTTAATATTTTGATATATAGTGTTAATTATTTTTGTGTTTACTTCTAAAATTGTTGATATATCTGATGTAAAATATAATTCGTAACTATCGTCTTTCTTAACTTTAATAGAATTTTCTTTTCCAGTTTTTAGTGAATCTCTGTTTGTTGTAATTGCGTTTGAAAATTCTTTTTTTAGTACTTGCCTTAAAGATTGTTTGAAAATTTTTATTTTGTTTATTTCATCTTTTGCTGTTTTTTCGTCTTTACTTTCTAAAAATCGACTTAGTTTTGTAGCTTCAAAGTATGAAATATCTGCAATGGCATCACTAATAATTTTATCGCAAATTGTTGTATCAATATGATAATAATAGATAAAATTCTTTTTTATACTGTCTTGCTCCCTTGCTATTGCTTGTTCAGATTTTAAAATTGGGTAGTCTCCGTCAGAGGTTAAATCTTCGTACCGCCAGATTCCGCCTTCAGCAAATTCGTATAAAAATTGTTTTTCTTTTGGAAAAATATATACAAACAATCCTATACTTAATAGAAATAATACTGCAGTGTAAATGTAAGCTGTATATTTCTTGAATTTTTTTACCATTTTTATTTCTATTATTATTGCAAATATAAGAATTTTTATTAAATTTTAATTATTCTTTTTTCTTCGAACCCAGTTTTTTTTAGTTGTGAATATTTTTATTTTTTATAAAAATAAAAAACTATTACAATAGCATTATCTATTATAATAGTTTTTAAATGAGCATATTGTGAACTTAGCGAATCGGTTGCAGGAGTTCCTTTCTCCTATACTGGAAAGGTTAATTCAATAAATATATTATTGATTTGTATTTTCTATTTTCTCAATTTTAGAATACGTAACATCAATAAAATCATATTTCATTCCATACTCCGTATTCTCTACAACTCTCAAACGTACATAGTTTTTACTTATTTCTTGTATTTCTGCTTTTACTTTTTCTCCGTTAACACCTCTCAATAAATATACAGAATCTCCCACTTTATAATAACCTGGATCATATTTCACATAAACATAAACATTTTGAAGACGAACAAAACCCTCAGTAACATATTTAAGTAAATAAGATAAAAAACGTTCTTCAGTTTTAATAAGACATATACCATCCTCAGGTGTTTTTACTATTTCTTTCTTTCTAATACTAGTAGCACCATCTTTTGTGACAGTTTCCTTACGAGAAATAGGATAAAGGCCAAATAATATATACCACTGTTTCCCCTTTGAATAAAGATATTCTACTCCATCTTTTTCGCTATAGGTTCCTACCGATGTACGAGTTGTCATACATGAAGGCATAATAATCACTATTAGTATGCCTATAATAAATAATTTTAATAATCTTCTTTTCATAATAAAATAAAATTTTTAATTAAACACTATATCCATTAAAGATTAATTTGTAAGCCAATAAGCAAATTAGGACGAGAATAATCAAGATTATTAGGACCATAATTTGTTATCCATTTTGAAAAATCATATTTAAAATATAACGCACAGAGATCATCTAATGATAAACGAATAAATGGGCCAAAGCTGTGGTTTCCTACGTATTCTACATCTTTCTTTATAAAATAATAATCTTTATTCCTATAAATCATATTATTATTGCCAAAAGCATAAGAATAGAAGCCTCCTAAATCCATACTTACATTACCTGCCTTATCATATTCCATAAAATTAATGCGTAAGAACAAAGTAACACCAAGTCCATGAGATTTTACAGTAATTTTTTTGGGAGATAAAGAAAGCATTGTTAAGGTATCAGAGAAAATCCCCATACTATCTTTTGCTATTCTTGAAAAACGAAGAGAATAAGAAAGTTCGCCACCAAGAGCAATTTTTTTTGTAATATAATTTCTATATCCGAATCCTATATTAAAATCACCAGATTTGGCAGAGTTTAAAATACCTTTTTCAAAGGGAATTGGCACTGCATAACTATATAATGTATAAAAACGGTCCTTATCCAAATACCATTTAGTATTTACTTTTATTGTTTTTTTAGTTGAATCGGCAGGATTTTCTTCTGCTTTTTCAGCATTTTGTGCAAAGGTGCACAATGGTAGGCAAAAAATTGCGAATACTAACAAAAATTTTTTATTCATATAATTTTAACCCATACCCTTGGGATTTTTTTCTGCATCTGGTACGCAATAATTTTATTTCTTTAGTTTATTTGTTATACTTATTAAAAATTGCCTTCATCATTATTGTTGACGGCATTTGTCTTATTAGCACCAGAAGAGTTTCTTCACTACGCACATAAAAAAAGCGTGGTGCTTTATAGCTTTATTTGGAAGTGAGGTTCTGGACGACCTATCAAGTCAAATTTAAGAAACAAAGCCCACGCAATGCGTGAGCGTCATTGGCTTTGTTCTTGACTTGATATTATGAAATTGTCCAGATCCCACTATCCAAGATACTAGCTTAACGCTTTATTTTATATTTTAAATGTGCGTACCAATCATACGCTGTTATTTCATAGGCATTTTTTTTATAAAAATAATAAATTTTATTTAAAAAAAAAAAATAATTATTCTTTTTTTTTAAGCCCGTTTTTTTAGTTGTGAATATTTTTATTTTTTATAAAAATAAAAAACTATTACAATAGCATTATCTATTATAATAGTTTTTAAATGAGCATATTGTGAACTTAGCGAATCGTTTCTGAGACTTTATTCCTTCTATCGTATTCCTGTAACGGTAATTGAGTAAATGCCTACGTTGCCTGCTTTATATTTTGCTATTGTATTTTTATCTAAATGTTCTTCTAGTACTTCGTCGGGAATGTTTACTGTTTTGCTACGTTCAATTTTAATATCTTTGAAATTAGCTTTTTTTATTTCATTCATATAATCTTGCTGCTGAATTGCACTTGCGATACAACCTGCGTATAGAGAGGCATTATCGGTAAATTCTTTTGGAAAAAATCCATCAAGAACAATATCTGAAACACAAAAATGGCCGTTAATTTTTAGTAAGCGGTATATTTCTTTAAATATTTTGGTTTTTTGGGGTAATAAATTTAAAACGCAATTACTTACTACAACATCTGCTGTTTGGTCAGGAAGAGGTATGTTTTCTATATCACTTTGAATAAATTTTACATTTGAATAGTCTCTTTTTTTTGCATTTTTTCTTGCCTTTTCAATCATTTTTTCTGCGAAATCTACACCAATTATTTGTCCTGTTTCTCCGCATTCTTCACGTGCTATAAAACAATCGTTTCCGGCACCACTTCCTAAATCAATTACAGTATCTCCTTTTTTGATTCGGGCATATTGAGTTGGCAGACCGCAACCCACACCTAAATCGGCATCAGGTTCGTATCCTTTGAGCTTAGTGTAATCTTCACTCATTATTGTATAAACTTTTGTCGAAGGTGCTGCAGGTGCCAAAGGGTTACAACAGCATTTTTGTTTGTTATCAGACAGTAGTGCTAAATCATTGTAACGCTGTTTTACTAACTCTTTAAGGTCAATTGAATCTTCTTTTGAAAGCCATTTTTTTATTTCATCTTCATTCGGAACGCTTCCCTGTGTGATAATTTCTCCATCAATTACTATGGCTGGAGTTGCTATTACACCGGAATTTATTATCTCTGTAATATCTTCAACTTTTGTAATTTCGGCATCACTATTTATTTCTTCTGCCACTTTTTTTACTCTTTCGTATAGGCTTTTACATTTTGAGCAGCCTGTTCCTAAAATTTGTATTTTCATTTTATATTTTTTTATATGTTTATAATAATATAATAAATTCCTACTCCAATAAAGACGGCAGCAACAATACGCTTAAACCATTTCTCAAAGGATTTCATACTGTTGTAAAATTTCCCTATATTGGAAACACTATAAGCCAAAAGGCATGCAACAATTATGACAGGTAACCCAGTTGCAAAAGCATAGACAGGAGGTAATAATAAACCTTCAAAACTTGCAAGAGTGAGAGGGATAAGTCCGCCGAAATACAACACTGCACCATAAGGACAAAATGCTAACGCAAAGAGAGCTCCCAAAAGAAAAGCATTCAAATAGTTACGTTTCATTTTTCGCTCAGCAATTTTTGAGGTCAATTTGCCTAGAAAGTTTATGTTGAATTTTATTATATCGAGCATTAATATGCCAATTACAATTAGTGCAATTCCAATCCAAAGACCGTCGATTTGCTGAACCCAACGAGCAATTTGAAATTTACTTGCGCCGAGATAAATAATACTCGCCAATGCAGTGTAACTGAATATTCTACCAAGAGTATAGAATAATCCGTTGAACAATACACGCCTTTTGTTGCTTATATCTTTGCTTAAATAAGCAGTTGCAGTAATGTTCATGGCCAATGGGCATGGGCTTATTGCTGTCATTATTCCCAAAATAAATGCTGTGAGTAAGGGAATGTTAGAACTGTCGGCTAATTGTTGTAAAATTTCCATTTTTTATTTCAACTTTTCGTTAATTCGATTTATGATCTCTTTTTCAAATGTTGCTTTGTCTTTACTATTTGAATATTTTTGAACAATGTCGGATAAATCTGCAAATGTTTCTTTCTTTTTCTTTTTTGATACCAATATTACTGTTTGTGATTTTGCATTGTATTTTTCGATTAATGCTTTGTTTGCTTGGTCTGACAAAAGAACTTGTTTGAAACCAACGGCTTTTCCTTCAAAATTTTTCTTAATAATGTCCTTAATTTCATTTTCTATTTTATTGCACGAAGCTGCTTTACAACAAGACAACTGTGCTTTGAAGTAAAGAACTTCAACTTTATTTTTTTGTGCAAATAGACCAATTGTGGCTATACTCATTACTAATAAAATAATTATTTTTTTCATTTTTTGAAAATTTTATGGTTATTATTTAATTGGATAATCGATTTTCGATTTCTTTTTTAATTTTATTTCTTAATGATTTTGGATTGTCTAATGCAGTGGCAAAAGCATCGTCGGTTATATCGACAAAATTTTCTCCTTTGGCTATAATCAATGCATTCCATGTTACTTCGTATTTTTCAGCTAGCGATTCGTTAGCGTTATCACTTATGTTGATTTCTGCGAATTCTACAGTTTTATTATCTCCAAATTCTTCTTTTACAGTTCGTTCTGCTATTTTACCTACAGCTACACATGTTTCACAACGCTGTTTCCCATGGAAATAATACACTTTTATATTATCGTTGTTTTCAATCTGTGAGTTTATTCTGTTTTCTGTTTCTTTTGTACTTTGTTTGCAAGCAGTAAAAGCACATATTATTATCAAAAGAAAGCTTAATTGTTTCATAATATTATTATTTTATTTTGTTATACTTTTTTATTGTTCGCAATTCGTAGTTTGACGAATGATTTGTGCAAAAAAATTTTAACATTTATTGTTGTTATTATTATTTTCTAAATTATTAAATAGATTTCCAAAATATGATTTTGCAATTTTTAAATTTTCCTGATTAATGCAATATTTAATATTTGGAGGCGTAATTGTTCCTTGTATGAGTCCTGCCTCTTTTAATTCTTTTAGATGTTGTGAAACTGTGCTTTTTGCGATGGGTAAAAGTTCTGACATGTCGCCATGATAACAACAAGTTTGCTTTGCCAACATTTGTAAAATGGCTATACGAATAGGGTGCCCCAATACTTTGGCGTAATTTGCTATCTGAACTTGCTCGTCTGTTAACCCTTCTTTAGCCATTTTTTTATTTCTAAATACTGTTCGCAAATATACGAATAGTTTTTTAATTAACAAAAATTTTTTATAGAAAAATTCAATATTTTCTTCTTTTGAGGACAAAGAACTTTAAAAAAACACATGGACGGCAGTCGTATCCCATTAACCCCAATGAATAATAATAATTTTTTATAGAATTCAGATTTTTCTTTTGGAAAAATATATACAAACAATTCTATACTTAAATAGATATAATACTGCAGTGTAAATATAAGCTGAAAATTTCTTGAATTTTTTACAATTCTTTATTTCTATTATTATCGCAAATATAAGTGTTTTTATAAAATTATAATTATTCTTTTTTCCTTTAAATTTTGATTTTTTTTGGTTTTTACTTTTTATTTTTTATGTGCAAACAAAAACCTGTTACAATTATTTTTTATCGTAATAGTTTTCAAATTATTTGTTTGTGAATGAAATTTTATGTGTTTTTTCGATTATGTTACCAAATTGAATAAGTTAATTTATTCTCTCTTCTGTTTGATAATCTTTATTCAACCTGATACTATTTTGACATTATCGAAAGGTTACCTAAACACTTTGTTTGCTTGTTTTTTACGTATTTTTTGTAAAATTCTCTAATTTTTAATTATTAATACGACTTTGGTGCTATACTTATAGTCCGTTGTATAATAATCTACAAGACTATACTTTTGTAGTATATTTTTAAGATATGGAAATTAAAGAGAAAATTGGTAGAAGGCTACGTGAACTACGTATGGCAAAGGGACTAAGTCAAGAAAAATTTTCATTTGTGTGTGAACTTGATAGAACTTATATTGCAAGTATAGAACAAGGAAGGCGTAATATTTCAATAGTAAATATTGAAAAAATTGCAAAAGCTTTGATATGTCTATTTCAGAATTTTTTAACTCAAATTTATTCCAATAATATGATAAAAGTAAATGATTTTGTGATTATTACCGAGAAAATTAAAGAGATAGAGAAAAATTCGGTTGGATTTATTAAAGAAATTTCCAAAAACAAGGCAAAAGTATTTTTTATTGGGAAACTCAAAGAGATTGACATAGAATTGACAAAAGTCAAATTGCTTGATATTGAAAAAACTGGTAGACCAAAAGGAACGTCCAAAGAATATCCTACCAAAATTTGCAATGTTTGTCACATATTGAAACCGATTGACGAATTTGATATTAATCAGAATTCTGTTGTAGGAAAAACAAGAAGACCTACTTGTAAAGATTGTAGAAAAAATATTGACGGAGTTTCTTTAAAATCTTCGGAAAAAAAGAGGATGGAAGCTATTAAACCAGAGACGTTTTTTTTGTGTCCAATATGTAAAAAAGCATCAATTCCTGGTGTAACAGCAAATTTGGTTATTGACCATGATCACAAAACCGGAAATGCAAGAGAATGGATTTGTGATAGTTGTAATACAGGACTAGGACGTTTTAAAGATAATATTGAGCTAATGCAAGAAACAATAAAGTATTTAAAAAAACACAATAAAAAGTCAAAATAAACGTGGTTGAATCATTTTTAATCTTTTGATAGACAACTCTGTATAATCTGTCGAAATTTCCATTCCTAAATAATTACGGTTATTTAATTTTGCCATTTTACAAGTTGTGCCCGAACCGCTCATAGGGTCGAATACCAAATCTCCTTCATTTGTCCAACTTAAAATATGATCTTGAGCTAATTTTTCAGGAAAAATTGCTGTATGCTGAAATGCAATTTTATCATTTGTAGATCCACCTAAACCTACCGCATAATCCCATATATTGGTCAATGTTTTTTCCTCTTTTAACTCTGCAACTACCTTATTATTAATGCCATCAGCTTTTTTGTTTGATACTAATTTTTCCAAACCATGTCGTGCTGTTTTGGTTTTCAATGGATTAAATGTTGCAACTTTTTCTTTTGAAAAAACAAACATAAACTCGTAGCAATTAGTATAGGCATTAGAACGCATAAAAGGTGTGTTCTTCTTTTTATAAATCATTACATCGTGAACATTGAATCCAATTTCTTGAAAATAAAGGCATTGTTTGAAACTTGTAAGTGTTCTGTCTCCATTTTTTATTTTGTCTCCAACAACCCACACTACAATTCCACCTTTTTTTATTATCCGAAAAAGTTCTTTTGCAATATTTTCAAAGTCAAAGTGATAACCTTTATAATTACGCAAATCGTCATACGGAGGAGAAGTTACAACCAAATCTATGCAGTCGCTTGGGAGTTCTTTCATACCCAAAAGGCAATCTACATTGTAAATGTTGTTCGTTTCAAATCTACCTAATTTCATATTAGTAATTTTGTGTACAAAAATAATAATTATTATTAAAATTCTTATAGATTATAGATTATTTTTTTTGTTTTTTACTTTTTATGATTTTCTTTGTTTCGTTTGCAAAAAGTATTATATTTGTTCTGTCTAAAAATATATTTGACAAAGAACAATTAATTTTATAGAATGAAATACGCATTAATTACAGGAGCATCAAGAGGTATTGGCAGAGCAATTGCTGTTCGTTTGGCAAAGAAAGGATATAATATTCTTATTAATTATCTGTCTAATGATGAGGCTGCCAATGAGAGCAAAAAACTAGTCGAAAGCTATGGCGTTACTGCAGAATTGATGAAATTTGACGTTAGCAATAAAGAAGATATTGAATCTAATTTGGAAAATTGGCTTAATAATCACCCTGATGATTTTATTGAAGTTTTGGTTAATAACGCAGGAATCCGTCAAGATTCTTTGATGGTTTTTATGCAGGATAATCAGTGGGAAAGCGTTTTTGATACTAATCTGAACAGCTTTTTTTATGTTACCAGAAGACTTTTAAAACCAATGATTTCAAAACGCTACGGACGTATTATTAATGTTGTGTCTTTGTCTGGTATTAAAGGCTTGCCGGGACAAACAAATTATTCTGCCGCAAAAGCAGGTGTTATCGGTGCTACAAAAGCTCTTGCTCAAGAACTTGCAGGACGAAAAATTACTGTAAATGCAGTTGCGCCCGGGTTCATTACTTCTGATATGACAAAAGATTTAAACGAAACTCAACTAAAAGAAATGATTCCGATGAAAAGATTCGGTCAGCCGGAAGAAGTGGCCGCTGCTGTTGCTTTCCTTGCCGATGAGGAGGCTGGATATATTACTGGTGAAGTTATTTCTATAAATGGAGGCTTATATACTTAAAATTATGAATGTATTATTAATTGGCAATGGCGCCAGAGAACATGCTATTGCGTGGAAGTTACGACAAAGTAATTTATTGTCAAAGCTGTATGTTGCTCCTGGAAATGCCGGAACAAATAAAATAGCTGTTAATGTTAAGATAGATGTTTCAAATTTTGAAACTATCTCTACTTTCATTATTGATAATAACATAAATTTATTGATTGTAGGACCGGAAGTTCCTCTCGTTGCTGGAGTTGTTGATTTTTTATCAGAAAAAGAAAAACATAAATCTCTTCTGATTATCGGCCCCGATAAAGAATCAGCACAATTGGAAGGTAGTAAAAATTTTGCTAAGGAATTTATGCAAAAATATAATATCCCTACTGCACGATATTTTACTGCTACAGAAAATAATTTTGATGAAGCTCTAGCTTTTCTAAAATCTTTAAAAGCTCCTTATGTACTTAAAGCAGATGGTTTAGCTGCAGGAAAAGGAGTTGTTATTTTGGATAATATTTCAGATGCAATTAGTGAATTGAAAAACATTCTATCAGGAAAATTTGGAAATGCAGGCTCAAAAATCGTTATTGAGGAGTTCCTTCACGGAATTGAATGCTCTGTTTTTGTCCTCTGTGATGGTCAAAATTTTCTTTTACTGCCCGAAGCAAAAGATTATAAACAGGTTAATGAAGGAAATAAGGGTCTTAATACAGGCGGTATGGGTGCAATTTCTCCCGTTCCTTTTTTTAATGATGAACTAAAAAGCAAAATTTTATCTAAAGTCATCATTCCTACTATGGAAGGAATAAAAACGGAAAAATTTAATTATAAAGGATTTATATTTTTTGGATTGATGATTTCTGACAATGAACCTTATGTTATTGAGTATAATGTGAGAATGGGCGACCCTGAAACGGAAGTTGTTTTCCCCAGAATTAAATCTGATGTTTTGGATTTATTTATCGCTTGTGCAAAAAAACAGCTTTCTACAAAATCAATTGAAATTTATGACGAATGCTGTGCTACTGTAGTACTCGCGTCAAAGGGTTATCCTGAACATTATGAGTCAGGAAAAAAGATTAACGGTTTAGAAAATAATGATGATATGATTTTTCATGCTGGAACCAAATCTGATGGCGAAAATATCCTCTCTAACGGAGGAAGAGTGCTTGCTGTAAGTGCAAAAGCTACTGATTTAAAAGCAGCTCTAAAAAAATCTTATTCGATTATTAATACTATTGATTTTGAAAATAAATATTATAGAAAAGATATTGGATTTGAATTTCTATAAGTATTTTATTTCTAATTTCATTTTTGAAAACATCATAGTTTTGTCTTCTGTTTGAATTGACGAATTTAAAGAAAACTCGTTGACATTTTGGTATGTAAATAATAAGTCAGGAGTTTGAGTAGGGTCAATAGGATTGAGAAATTTCATCGATTTAACTTGTGTTATTATAACTTCTCTTTTAGAAATTTCTGATATTATTTCTTTGAGCATTTCCAAAATACATACGCCCGGGACTATAGGATGACCTGGAAAATGGGCTTCAAAAATTTTGTGTGAGCTATTAAGTTTTATCTTAATAAAATATTCTTCGTTATTCTTTTCAATGTTGTTTATTGTAAAAAAGCTATCTTTTAATGTCATATTATTTTACGTTGAAAAAGCTATCTGAAATTGTTGAGTTTATTTTTTTATCACTAAAAACAATTATTGTTTCATCGTCAGATTGTTCTGTCATCTTTACCGAATTGGCAACATAATTTGCGGGATCCAATTCAATAACTAAATATTTAAACATCTGTTTTATCTGTTTGTTTATAGGAATGAGTTTTACATTAATTACATTTTTTGACTTATAGTACTCTGCTTTAAAATCTTTACCCGAAGTTATAAAGCTTCCATTAATGGAATTCATTATGAAATTTCCCAGTTGCTTTTGAATCATGTCGGATTTTATCTTTTCTTTTTTGCTGTTCAGCATAATAAATTCTTCGTTGTTTATTATTAAAGAAAAAGAAAAAGGACTTGAATATTCCCAACGTAATTTTGTATTGTCTTTGTATTTTAAAGTTCCAGTGGCTTTAGTTATTTGTGATAGCAATGAAGAAATTCTCTCCTGTGAAAATTTGCAATCTAGAGATTTTAGCTCTTTTGATTTTTGTTTTATTGTGGATTCCATTTTTCGTTTTTCCGATTCATTAAGTTTCGAACCTAAACTTTGTCCAAATGACAGAAAAGAGAGCAATAATAAAATATTTAGAAAGAATAATTTCATTTTTAATGTATTATATTTTTATTTAGATAAAAATTGTGCCAAAATTATTTTAGAACAATATTTACAATTTTTTTAGGAACGATGATAATTTTTACTATAGATTTTCCTTCCAACCATTTACTTGTATTTTCAGAAGCCAATACAGTTTTTTCAATTTCTTTGATGTCTGTATCGATTGGAAAGTCCATGTTGAAACGTGTTTTCCCGTTGAAAGATATTGGGTATGAGATATTTGATTCTGTAATATAATCTTCATTATATTTTACCCATTGTGCATCTAAAATAGAATTTTCATTTCCTAATAAATGCCATAATTCTTCACAAATAAAAGGAGCAAATGGAGAAAGCGTAATTGTAAGGTCGTTTAAAATTTCTCTTTTATTACATTTTAAATTTTGAAGTTCGTTTACGCAAATCATAAAAGCAGCTACGGCAGTATTAAAAGAAAAATGTTCAATGTCGTGAGTGATCTTTTTTATTAATTTGTGCAAAGAACGTAATTCGTCTTTACTGGGAGCTTCATCTGAAACAACGAAATTGTCGTTCTGAAAGAAAAGATTCCAGAACTTTTTCAAAAAACGATGAACTCCGTCAATACCATTTGTATCCCAAGGTTTCGATTGTTCAATCGGACCTAAAAACATTTCATATAGGCGGAGAGTATCTGCACCATATTTTTCAATAATTGTATCGGGATTTACAACGTTATACATTGATTTTGACATTTTTTCCACAGCCCAGCCACATACATATTTATTGTCTTCTAAAACGAAGGTCGCATCGTTAAATTCTGGTCGCCATTGTTTAAATTTTTCAATATCAAGAATATCATTGCTGACAATATTAACGTCTACGTGAATAGGAGTAGTGTCGTATTTTTCTTTTAAATTTAAGGAGACAAAAGAGTTTGTGCCTTTAATTCTGTAAACGAAATTACTTCGTCCCTGAATCATTCCTTGATTTATCAATTTTTTGAAAGGTTCATCATTAGTTATTAGTCCTTTGTCATAAAGAAACTTGTTCCAAAAACGACTATATATCAAATGTCCTGTAGCATGTTCAGTTCCTCCAAAATATAAATCTACATTTTGCCAATAATTATTTGCTTCTTTTGATACAAGTTCATTATCGTTATGTGGATCTTCATATCTTAAATAATATGCAGAAGAGCCTGCGAAACCTGGCATTGTTGAAAGTTCGAGAGGGTAATGGTTTTTGTTTTTTTCTTTTTCGTTGTCCATCATTCTATTTGTATATGCAAAAATATAATATTTTTTTCTATTTAAAAATAAAAATATAAATCTATCGTTTAAAATCAATATTAATTTTGATGAGTAGTGTTAATAATCGTATTCAATTAGAACTTATAGATAAAGCTTTAAATGGCGATGAATTTGCATATTCAAAATTATGGGAATTAAACATTAAAAACTTATATCTCTATATTTATAATAAAATTGGAAATAGTTCTGCTTCAGAAGAAATTAGTAACGAAGTTCTTGCAAAAACACTATTAAAATTAAATACATTTAATAAGGATTATTCTTTTTCATCCTGGCTGAAGAAAATTGCCGATAATGCCTGTATTGATTATTTGCGTAAAATGAGTTTGTCTCGGAACTCGCAGATGGCAAGTATCTACGATATAGAAATTGTTGATAATGATAATGAAGAAAAAAAAATTATTCGTGAAGAAAAAATGAATCTTTATATATTGGCATTTAATAAATTGACAAGTCAACAAAAAAAAGTTTTGGAACTTCGCTATTTTCACGAATTGAGTTATGGCGAAATTGCTACTAATATGAATATCTCTCTTTCTTCTGTTAAAGTGCTTATTCATAGAGCAAAACAAAATTACTCTATGCAGATTAAATATAAGAAAATTTAATAGATGCAAGAAATTCTGTTGAAATATTTTAGAAATTTGGATGAGCAAAAAATTGAAAAATTTAATGCTCTTCTTGACATTATTGAGGATTGGAATAAAAAAGTAAATTTAATTTCTCGTAAGGAAGACAGGGACCAAATAAAACTTCGCCATATTTTGCATTCATTATCCATAGCAAAAATTTTTAGTTTTGAAGAAAATTCTAATATTATTGATGTAGGAACTGGGGGAGGATTTCCTGGAATTCCGCTTGCCATTATGTTCCCACAATCAAATTTTTTATTGGTGGACAGCATCAAAAAAAAAATAAATGTCGTTGATGATATTGTTAATCAATTAGAAATAAAAAACGTAAAAACTTCTGTGTCTCGCGTAGAGACAATAAATGATAATTTTGATATTGTTTTAAGCCGAGCAATGGCTTCTTTCCCGCTTCTGTACCAATTAACAAATGGATTGATAAAAAAGGACAAAGATAAATTTCAAGGTATTATTTGCTTAAAAGGCGGTGATTTAGAAGATGAATTGAAGGGATATAAAAATATAAAAATTTATTCCATATCGGATTTTTTCAAAGAAGATTTTTTTGAAACAAAAAAAATCATTTTTATGAGAAAATAATTTTTTTATATCAAAAAAAAGTAGTAACTTTGCAAACGAAAAAAATAGTAGACCATGAAAAGAACATTTCAACCATCGTTAAGAAAAAGAAGAAACAAACACGGATTTAGAGAAAGAATGTCGTCAGTGGCAGGAAGAAAGGTTTTAGCTGCACGTCGTGCTAAAGGTCGTAAAAAATTATCTGTTTCTGACGAAAGACGTCACAAAAGATAGAATTTTTTAGTTATTCTTATTTCATATTTTACAATTGTTATTATAAAATTTATGTAGCTGTACATAAATTTTTTTTTAAAAGTAACTCTTGTATCCAATATGAATTTTATATCCTTTTAGATAAAATCTGTCTTCGTTTTGTTTCCCAATTGCTGTTGCAAGTGAAAATATTCCAAGCTTAGTACTTAAATCGACTCCGACACCTATTCCCATTATGTAATTTGATTTGAAATTTGATATTGTTCGACTTTCAATATATCCAATGTCGTAAAAAGCATATACGCAGGATAGTTCATCAAATAAAAATCGGAATTCAATATTCGACACTGAATAATTTGTTGCCGGAATAGATCTCTCATCAAAACCACGAACATAATTCATTCCACCAATTTGGTATAAATCGTTGTGGTATATTTTTCTACAATACATTATTGCCGTTTGATTTTTTAATTTTATACAAAAAAGTCGGGCAATAGGAATGTATCCCGAAATACTTATATTACTTTGATTACTAAAAAAGCTTTTTGTGGAATATCCATTTTCATCGTTGCTTTTTTCAGAAACATTTTTTAATCCGTTGGCTGTGTAAATATTCAGCAAAATTCCCTTTCGAGGATTGAACGCGTTATCTAATGATGAATATGAAAAATTTATTCCAAAGAGATTTGATTTGTTTTTTGCAAGATTCAATTCGCTGTCTTCAGGAATTGAATCTACTAGTAAGAATGAAGAAACATTTCTGTAAAAAACATAAGTAGAAGTTCCGAAAGAGTTTCCATATAATAATTTTGCAGTAATATCTGTGGATAGCGAAAGACTATCTAATTTTAATAGTGAGAATTGTGCTCCTATGCCAAAATTTGTTTTGAAAATATACGGGAAAGTAAAATTTATATTCAATTCTTGACTTTCTGCTTGATATTTTTGCCAATTTAGTTGAAAATCTTCGCCATAATTCAAAACATTTAAAAGACGAAGTTGCAAATCTCCTGTTAATAGTAGTTTTCCTGTTGTTGTGTTGTTTGGCAAAATTCCTAAAACTCCAGAAAATGTACTTGCTTTTTTCTTTTTTAAGTACAATAATAAGTCGCAAAGAGAATCATTAAAAGCTACATCAAAACTTTTTATTTCTTCTAAAAAGTAGCAGGCTTTAATGTTTTTACTTGTATTGTTTAACTTTTTCGAGGAAAAAAGATCTCCCTTTTTTATTGATAAAGTCTTTTCTATATAGTAATGTTTAATTTTATCCTCAGTTTTTATCATAATGCTGTCGAATAAAATTTTGTTGCCTTTATCAATGTTTATGCGGGCATCAATTTTTTCGTCATTTATTACGATGGAATCAAATTTTACTTGTACAAAAGGGTATCCGTTGTCAGCGTAATTTGTAATAATATTTTTGAATAATCTATCTACAGAACTTAATCTTACTACAGATTTGTTTATGTTGTTCTTGTATTTTTGTCCGTCACTTATTGTTATTTCGTTCCACCGATATACTTTACCAACAGAGATGTATGCTTTCGTATCATTTGTCAGGCTGTCGACAAAAATACTGTCATAGCAAGAAGCAAAATATCCTTGTTGTATTTTTTTATTTTGATAACTTTGTAAATAATTATTTAGTTTTTCTTTGGAAGTGAATTTTTTATTGATGATTTTTTCGTTGTTTACCGATAATTCCAATTTTTGAGAAAATGCGGGCAACGAAAATACAAATACTATGAGTGCAAAAACATATTTTAGAAAATTAATCATTCATTAAAAATAGATTTTATGCTTCCATTGTCGGTATTGAAAATAATTTTTAATTTTTTATCAGAAAATAATTTTTGAGGTAAGTAATTTAAGTACCCCAATTGTGCGACTTCGATGTTTTTTGAAGAAATAATTTTGTCTTCAAGTCTAATTGAAATTTCGCATAGTTCTGGATTTCTGTAATAAATTCCTGCAGCTTGTTTTGCAAGTGATTCTTTTTTAAAAATATCTGATAATTTTGATGTTGTTTTTAATGAGCGAATATTAAGAGATATTTTTTGTGTGTTTTCTTCTTTTTTATTTGTAATACCATCTGTTTCTGTTAGGTATCCTATTAAGCTTTCTCCTTCAGATCTTGGTGTTATTACATATTTATAATCACGTGCAATTTCAACATTTTTCCCGATAAATAGTTCCAAATATTGTTTTTCCAATATATTCAGTTCATTTATTAATTCGTTCACGTTTGTTGGTGGAACGTCAGTTTCAAAGTCGCCGGCTTGAAGTTGGAAACGAGTATTTCTTATTTTAATGATAAAATTTGCTACATCTTCGGCTTTCTGTTCCAATGTTTTACTTTGAAGATTTTTATTAATAATTGGAACTTTTTCAAAAACTGAATCTACTTGAATCACTTTATAAGTAGTATCGGTTTTGTTGTAGAAGTTAGAACTTATTGAAGTATTTGTAAAAAGTGTAGAATAATAATCTAATTGATCGGTAAAATTATCAATTTGTTCGAATTTCAGATCTTTTGTGTCAGTGTGAATATTGTAGGAGGAAATAATTCCCAGAGAATTTAGTTGCAAATTAAAATTATCAGAAATTGCTAAATAAGCATTTTCTTCGTCTGCGCTAGAAAAATTTGAAATTTTTACATTAGAAATATAAGAATTAGTATTTCTTTCGTTATCTACATTTTTTATCAATAAATATTTATCTGCATAGTTAGCGAATGGACCTGGAATAAAATTACTTGTAGTAATTGTTATATCTATTGATAAATTTGTTTTTGGCAAATAATACACAATAGGGTATTTTTTCAATTTGCTGATTGCATTTTCATCATTAACTGAGTATGATAATATTTGTGAAAATACAGAATTGCAAGAGATGATGATAATAAAGATTACAAATATTTTTTTCATATATAATTATTCTACTGTAACAGATTTTGCAAGATTTCTTGGTCGGTCTACATCACAGTTTCGTTTTATTGCGACATAATATGACAGCAACTGAAGAGGTACAACAGAAATTAGAGGTAGTAATTGAGATTTAGTTTCAGGGATTTCAATTACGTAGTCTGCTAATTTGGAAATAACATTGTCGCCTTGAGTAATAATTGCAATAATAATTCCATGACGGGCTTTTACTTCCTGAATATTAGATGTGATTTTGTCGTAGTAATTTTCTTTTGGAGCAATAACAATAACCGGCATTTTTTCATCAATAAGTGCAATCGGACCGTGTTTCATTTCGGCAGCAGGATAGCCTTCTGCATGGATATATGAAATTTCTTTTAATTTCAAAGCACCTTCTATTGCAACTGGGTAAAGATAGCCGCGACCTAAGTAAATACTGTTAGAAACGTCTTTAATTTTTTCGGCAATATTTTCTATATGTTTTTGTTGTGATTTTAAGAAATCGGCAATTTTATCGGGTATTACTAATAATTCTTGTAAGATGCTGTTGTATTTTTCTTTATCCAATACATTTTTTGCAAGTCCCAACGATAGAGCCATCATTGTTAAAACTGTGATTTGTGACGTAAAAGCTTTTGTAGAGGCAACGCCAATTTCCGGTCCTGCGTGAGTGTATACGCCGGCCACAGTTTCTCGAGATATGGAAGAGCCTACAACATTACAAATACCGAGCACCATAGCATTCTTGCTTTTTGCCAATTGAATTGCGGCAAGAGTGTCGGCGGTTTCTCCACTTTGACTTATTGCGATAATTGCGTCATCTTCGGTAATAATTGGGTCTCTGTATCTAAATTCTGATGCATATTCAACTTCTACGGGAATTCGAGCCAATTCTTCAATAAGATATTCTCCTACTAAACCGGCATGCCAACTAGTACCACAGGCAATTATTATTATTCGTTTTTTTTCGATGAGTTGTGGGAAAATTTCACGTAAACCACCAAGTGTAATAGTATTTGTTTCTCCGTTTAATCTTCCTCTAAATGCGTTTTGAATAGAAGCTGGTTGTTCAAAAATTTCTTTCAACATGTAATGACTAAAACCGTTCTTTTCGATTTCTTCTAGTTTTAAATCAATTTTATGTATTTCGAAATTTTGTTCTTTGTCGTCAATATCTGTAATTGTAAATTCGTTTCTATTTAATATTGCAACATCTAAATCGTTAAGATAAATAATTCTGTTTGTATATTCTATTAGGCAAGAAGGATCTGATGCAACAAAATATTCTTTTTTGCCGATACCTAAAACTAGTGGTGAGCCTTTACGGGCAGCAATAATTTGATTTGGGCAATCGCTACACATAATTGTTAGTCCGTATGCACCAATAATGCCGTGAAGTACGGTTTTAATGGCAACAATGGGAGAGAAGTCTGGATAAATAGATTTATTTTCAAGATAAAGGTATTCAAATAAATTTGCTAATATTTCTGTGTCTGTTTCTCCTTTAAAATGATAGTTTCTATCTAAAAGAAATCTTTTTAGCTCGTTGTAATTTTCAATTATACCGTTATGAATAACAGTAAAATAACCGTTCATTGATTGATGTGGGTGAGCATTTTCATCGGAGGGAACTCCGTGAGTTGCCCAACGAGTATGTCCAATACCGACATTAGCCTCGATGTTTTTGCTATTAATGATTTTTTCTAAATCTTCAACTTTACCTTTGCATTTGTAAATTTCGATTTTATCGTCATTTGATATTGCTATTCCGGCAGAATCGTAGCCACGATATTCTAGTCTTTTAAGACCTTTTATTAATACTTCACTAGCGTTTCTTTTGCCAATGTATGCGATTATTCCACACATATTATTTTATTTATATGAATAATAAACTTCTAATTTTGCTTGTTTGTCATTATTGGAATCCCCCCACAAACAAACTCTGTGTGGAAATCCTGCATTTCTATCTTGAGATGGTATTAAATATAAATTGTAGTTATCATTATTTAATATCATTGATTGAATTTCAGCAGTAATATTAAAGTAGTAACATTGTTCTGTCGAATTATATTTTCCGCTGTAAAC
>CAZBPT010000016.1:35874-40050 GCA_964493875.1 uncultured Bacteroidales bacterium
GTGTAGAAGATAGTATCATCTAAGTCGGAGTTTAATTTATAAATGTCAACTTTATAATTTTGTGTGGAATCTCCGTATCGAGATACAGTGTGAATGTAAATTTTTAGAGAAACGATGCTATCAATATCTGTAAAACTTATGTTATATTTATCTGGTTTAAATTGAAAAACTGCTGAAGCTTTTGAATAACCAAAAACATTATCATTCAGAAAACCTATAGGAATGTAATAGTAAGAATTTATTACACTATCGGTTTTATTTGAACTTAATTTTATCGGAATATTAGTGCTGTCGAGATGAAGCCTTTCAAGATCCGAAATAAAATTATTTCCTAAGTATGAATCATCTTCTTTATTACAAGAGAATAAGGTTATTGCAAAAACAAAAAGGCTAAAAATTGTAGTATATTTTAATGCCATCTTTTTTTTGGATAGATTAATATGTATTTTCGTAGATGCTGTCATAAAAATTGTTATACACATTAACGTAATCATCTTCGTCAATATTATCTAAGAAAGGTTTTTTATTTTCTGTTACAATTTTTTTAATTGTTTCGTCAAGATTATTTTCTGCTAGAATTATTGCATCAGAATTAGCGATAGCAAATTTTGTTAGATTTTGCCAGCTAATTTCGTTTAAATATTCTAATTCTGGGGAATCAATATTTGTTTGTTTTGATAATTTTTCTTTTAGAATATTATTCAACGGGCTTTTAAATTGATCGTTATAAACAGAATAAATAACCTTAGGGCAATCTGCGAATAGAGGTTCGTTGTGCATAACTTTTTTAAGGTAGAAAGGGAATAAAGCAGAAAGCCAACCGTTACAGTGGATAATATCGGGTTTCCAATTAAGTTTTTTTATTGTTTCTAAAACTCCTAATGTAAAAAAGGAAGCTCTTAGATAATTATCTTCAAATTCTTTGTTGTCTTGTGACAATTGTGCTTTTCTTGAAAATAGTCTATCATTGTCGATGAAATAAAATTGTATGCGTGATGCTTGAACAGATGCCACTTTTATTGAAAGCGAAAAGTCAACATCGTCCATAATGATATTCATTCCACTAAGTCTGATTACTTCGTGTAGTTGAAATTTTCGTTCGTTTATACAACCATATTTTGGCGAGAAGGTACGAATTTCTTTTTTCTTTTCTTGTATCCCTTGTGTCAGAAAACGTGATATTTTTGAAATATATGTTTCCGGCAGATAAGGTGTAATTTCTTGGGTAACGAATAGGATTTTTAACTTCATTTTTCTTCTTTTATAATTATTATTATACAAATATACAAATTTTTTTTTGATTTTTATTAAAAAAAACATATTTTTGCTAATATGGAGGTGGAGTTTTTTATTGCTAAGAAATTATTTAGGAATAATTCTATTAATCATAAACACAGTAATCTAATATTGAAAATTGCACAAATGGCAGTTTCTATAAGTATTGCTGTTATGATAATTGCAATTTCTGTTATCTTGGGGTTTAAAAAAGAAATTACCGAGAAGGCAATAGGCTTTGCTTCTCATATTCAAATAACGAATTTTGATAGCAATACTTCTTTTGAAACATTGCCAATTTCCGATAAAATGATTATTAATACCAATATTAAATCTATTGAAGGAGTAAAAAATATCAATAAATTTATACAAAAAGCTGGAATTGTAAAAACAGAAAATGAACTTGCCGGTGTGATTTTTAAAGGTGTTTCTTCCGATTATGATTGGTCTTTTGTTGAACAGTATTTAGTTGAGGGTGAGCTTTTTACAGTAAATGATTCTATTAGTTCAAATAATATAGTAATTTCAAAAGATATTGCTGATAAATTATCTTTAAAACTCGGCGATAATTTTAAATCATATTATATTCAGGACCCGCCACGAATGAGAAATTATAAAATATCAGCAATTTATAATACTCGAATGAGCGAATTCGATAAACTTTTCGTATTTGTTGATATTAAACATTTACAAAAAATTAACAATTGGAATAAAAATCAAATTACAGGTTATGAGGTTAATCTGAATGATTTTTCTCAATTGGATAAAATTCAAAATATTGTTCAAAAAAGATTGTCAAATACTTTTGATGAAAATTCTTCTTTGCTTCGTATCTCTAATGTGAAGGAGAGTTACCCTGCAATTTTTGATTGGCTGGAACTTCTAGACATGAACGTTTGGGTTATATTAATATTAATGATAATCGTGTCGGCTATTAATATGATCTCTTGCATTTTAGTGGTGATATTGGAGCGAGTTAATTTTATTGGCATTATGAAAAGTTTTGGTACAGCAAATGCTTCTTTAAGAAAAATATTTTTATATTTTTCTAGCTTTATTATTGTTAAAGGACTTTTTTGGGGCAATTTACTTGGGTTTGCTTTTTGCCTTTTGCAAAAATATTTCCATATAATAAAATTAGATGCAAATTCATATTACATGAATTATGTTCCAATTAGTTTCGATTGGGAATATTTTCTTGCTGTAAATATTTTCTCTGCAATAGCAATAATATTATTTACTTTATTGCCAATAATTATAGTTTCAAAAATAAAACCTTCCGAAACGATAAAATTTGATTAAATACTTATTGAAGTCTTTCCAATAAATCTAAAATATCAACTTCTAGTGAAATCCTAGGGCTTTCTACAATCCTACATAATTCTTCTCCTCTTTTATAGAAAATAAAAGTCGGAACTAACTGTACATAATAATTTTCGCAATTAATAACATCGCAATATTTATTTCCATCAACGCAAAAATATCTTATAGGAATATTTTGAAAGAAAGAATATTTTTCCATGATTTTTATAAAGCGTGGCACCTCACGTTGAGAGTCTTCGCACCAAGTTCCAAGAAAAACAAAAATACTGTCAAATGTTACTTCGTAACTTTCATTAAAAACGGTGTCGCTAACAGTATATTCGTTATATTCACGGTTAAACCATTCTGCAAATTCTGCTTGTTTAAAAGCATCTTTTGTAACTTCGCCAAATAGAATTTGTTCTTCTTTGTTTTCATCGTAAATAGATCTGTTTAACTTTTGCGACATTGAAAATAATGATATTAACACAAAATAAATTGTAATAAATCTTTTCATTAAAAATCTTATTTAATATTATTTATAAATGATAGTGCAGTGTCGTTGAAAAAATCAGGGTTGTCTACGTTACAAACATGTCCGCTGTTTGGAACAATTACCAATTTTGAATAATTATTGTGATTTTGTAAAAGTTTTTTTATTGAATCCAAAAACATATAGTCATCTTCTCCCATAATATAAAGAGCAGGAATATTTAATTCTTTTTTATTGAAAAATTTAAAAACCTGATTTATACCTATTGTTAGAGCAAAAATTTTATAAAATTCATTTTTACGAATTTTTGATGATTCTTTCAAAAAAAGATTTCTCGATTTTTTGTGTTTTTCTTTTGGCATAATAATATATGCCAACAGTCTGTACATCAATAAATAGGGAAGTATGGATTTAAAGATAAAACTTAATTTGAGTAATATTTTTACTTTAATGTCAAAAGAAAGTACGGCACCGCCCATAATCATAGAAAGGGCTCTTTCGGGAAAGTCTTCGCAAATTTGTCGAATAATAATAGTTCCTAAACTCATACCGATAAAATGAGTTTGTTTAATTCCTTCAAAGTCCAATACTTCGATAACATCTTTTGCCAATAAAGGAAAAGTATAATATCCTTCATATATTTCTTTCTTTATTGATGGTTGTGAGTCACCGTGCCCACGTAAATCTAAAATCAATACATTGTATTTTTTTTGGAAAGTACGTATTTGACGAAACCATAAGCATGAGCTACCACCTGCACCGTGAATAAATGTAACCCATTCTTTTGAATTATCAGAAAAATATTTTTTGTAAGAAATCATTATTCTATGCAAAGATAACATTATTTTTTACATTAAAATAAAAAATTTGATAGAAAGTAGTCTCTTCAAAATTCAATTCAGAAATTCAACTTTTGCTAATATGTTTTACTCCTCTTTTGTCTTGATACGGAGGATAAGTAAAGAATAAGTCAATACCGTTACAACTCGCGGGCATTTATTCTTTTACAAATTTTGTTGTTGTAAGTTGCTGATTTTCAATGTAAATGTTGAGAAAATACATTCCGGGTTTTATGTTTCCAATATACATTGCCGAGTTATCTCCTG
>CAZBPT010000017.1:0-1550 GCA_964493875.1 uncultured Bacteroidales bacterium
AATAAACGGACTGTTCTTTTCTTCTTTGATAAAAATACTTGTTATCCTTAGTTAAGGAAATATATTTTTCTATCGTTGTCCAAATGTCTTCAATTCCAATATTTTTTAAAGCAGAACAGCTTAGAACTGTTGGCAGCCAATCTGACGGATTTTTTGGAAAATAATGTAATGCGTTTTGCAATTGTGTTTTTGCAATATTTGTTGCAAGTTGATTATCGCCGTCCGCCTTTGTAATTACAATAGTATCAGCAAGTTCCATAATTCCTCGTTTAATTCCCTGTAACTCATCGCCTGCATTTGAAAGCATAAGAAGAAGGAAAAAATCCACCATATTATAGATAGCTGTTTCGGACTGACCAACTCCAACTGTTTCAATAAAAATAGTATCAAATCCAGCTGCTTCGCACAATAAAATAGTTTCTTTAGTTTTGCGTGCAACTCCTCCTAAATTTCCTGCTGAAGGGGAAGGACGTATATAAACATTTTCTCTGATAGAAAGTTCTTCCATACGTGTTTTATCTCCCAAAATAGAACCTTTATTTCTTTCACTACTTGGGTCTATTGCCAAAACTGCTATTTTTTTATTTTTACTGAGTAAGTGTAATCCAAAAGATTCAATAAAAGTACTTTTTCCCACACCTGGAACACCAGTAATTCCTATTCTTACTGAATTACCGGAATACTTCAAACATCTTTCAATAATTTTTTGAGCTTTAACAATATGTTGTGGTAATCTACTTTCTGTAAGTGTAATAGCCTGACTTAAAATATTAATATTTGAAGATAGTATTCCGTCAACAAATTCGTCAACAGATAAATCCTTCTTTAGTTTTCGCTTAAAATTTGGATTTATTATCGACTGCGAAACAACTCCATCATTTATATTCAAAGCGGAATTTTCTTTTTCGCATTCGTCTAAACTACCTTTATATTTCTTTGTTTCAGACATATTGTTAGAAATATTTTGAAGTAATTAAATAATTTTTCACATAATCGGCAACACCATCTTCCAACGAATAAAAATCTTTTGAATAACCTGCTTTTCTTAGTTTTTCCATATTTGCCTGAGTGTAATATTGATATTTATCGGAAATATCTTTTGGCATGTCAATATACTCAATATTCTCTTGAATATTTAGAGAAGAAAAAACTGCTTTCACAAGAGAATTGAAGCTTCTTGCTTTTCCAGTCCCTAGATTATATATTCCGTTATTTTTTCTGTCGCGGTTATTCATAAAGAAAAACAACACATCAACAATATCTTTCACATAAACGAAATCGCGTAATTGTTCACCGTCTTTATAATCCAGATTATTAGATTTAAACAATTTCATTTTTTTTGTTTCCAGAATTTGATTATAAGAGTGTAAAATTACAGAGGCCATTCTTTTTTTATGATATTCATTAGGACCATAAACATTAAAAAATTTAAAGCCCATGTAAAAATAAGGTTTTTCATCTTGTTTAGATGCCCAGATATCAAAATCATTTTTTGAGACACCGTATGGATTTAGTGGTTTTAAGTTTTCAGAAGGAATATTATCATCAAA
>CAZBPT010000017.1:1650-8675 GCA_964493875.1 uncultured Bacteroidales bacterium
TTAGAAAAATCATCTACAAGAATTAAATCATTAAATCCTTCGGAATTTAATTTTGCTGTTAAACAGCTGGCAATAAAGCCTGCGGCACCTGTGATTACTATCATAATAAATTATATAAAAAAAGGCTGTTACCAGCCTTTGTATAAAAAGATCTATTTCTTTATTCTTTAACGAATTTCACAACTTTTGATCTTGAGTCAACAGTTATAACTGCAAAGTACATACCAGCGTTAAAATCGCAAATATTAATAACATTATTGTTACCTGTAGTAGAATATATTGTTCTACCAGTGATATCAAGAATTTCTACATTTTCATTTCCAGTTAATCCTGAGAAAGTAATTACATCGTTAGCAGGATTTGGATATAGTGAAATTTGATTTAATTGTTCTAAAGTAACATCTGTAGAGATGTATGTAAATGTTTTATAAGATAATTCCCAACCGTCACCATTAGTAGTTTCGCCTGTAGTAAAGCTAATAAATACGTCAGGATTATAATTAGGAGTTTTAAAGATTGCGATATTTTCCAAACTTCCAACATTATAATTATCTTCTGAAGTTAAAGTAGCAATTAAAGGACTTGAAGCATCAACTCCGTTATAAATTTTAATAGTATCATTTGCTCCTAATTTTACATAATTAAAAGTAATCATTAAAGAGTCGAATTTAACCACGTTGGTGTCAATATCGTCAATGGTAAAT
Organism: uncultured Bacteroidales bacterium; assembly: GCA_964493875.1. GTDB lineage: Bacteria > Bacteroidota > Bacteroidia > Bacteroidales > ML635J-15 > Bact-19. The sequence goes on from CAZBPT010000017.1 coordinate 2,355, forward strand.
AACCATTCGCAATCGGTATTTGCTTTACAGATATTAGGACCGCTACCGTCATCAATAGTACCTTCAGCAAAAGGGATAACAACTTTACCTTTACAGTCTTTAAAGTTAATTCCTGCAGCACCCATTGGTAAAATATTTGTAATCATAGATTGACCGTTAGAAAAAAGCATAGAACTACTAACACCGCCTTGTTGAGATGCATAATCAACGTTGAAATAGCCATTATCGCTACCGCCCCAACCCCAGTTGAAGTGAAAATAACTTGTAATTTCTCCACTTTGATAACCGTCAACAACAAAAGCATGACCTGCAACTTGTTCATTATCGGTTCTGCTTCCAGAATAATATACAGGACGAGACAAATCCAATTCGGTAATTAATTTATGAATCCATTCGTTTGTAGGAATATCATTTCTACTTAATTGAGAGATACCGCCACGATATTGGAAATTTTGTTTTAAAGCATCAGGTACATAACTAGATTGAGTTCCAGACAAATCAGCGCCATAATCCATATAAACAGAAACACCAGCGTGAAACATTAATTTTGCAACAGCGTATGCTTTTACTGTATCCAAAGCCCACATATTACCATAAGTGTTCAACATGTTATTCCAATTGTATGAACCATCTGAAAAATTAACGTCAACATAATCGCCGTCAAAATAATAAGAACCCATACCAAGTCCGCCTGCAGGATAATTATAATATTTCATTATTTGAGCCATAGCTGTAGCAACGCAACCAGTAACACAGGTTCTTCTGAATTTTCTTCCAAGGAAAGCTACAGAATCATCAACTGAAATTGATGCTGGGGGGCATAATAATTGATAAGGATAACCTTGATTCCAATTAGTTGCCAATAAAGGTAAAACTCCAGCAGAATTTTCAGATTTTTCTGCTGAAAAATTATTTGCTATAATATTTTTCCAAGCAATATTATTATTACTTACATAACTTTTTCTTAGTTTTGCTTCCATAACTTGGTCGCAATAGTTATCAACCCAAGCCTGACATGCAGGATTAAGATTATTGATATCAATATTTGTTTCAAATGAATAAGCTAATACCGGCAAAGAGTTTTTGTCAGAACTTGTTAAAACATAACCTCCATTTTCCATGTTAAAAACATAAATTGCAGTAACATTATTAATGATAATTTCATCAGAATTTAAGATCGAAACATCAGCTTTTGCTCCTGTTATTTTGGATAATTGATGAGAATAAAAGTTTTTAGCAGCAGTTTCAGCTTCATTTTTTGTTACAGATTGAGATATACCATTTGTAACAAAAATTATTGATACCAGTAGATAAATAAAAAATCTTTTCATAAATTTTAATTTTTTATAATTTTTTTCAAATTTACGCTTTTTTTTTGAGAATATAAAATATTTTTTATATTTTTCGATTATTTCTCAAAAAAAAGTCAAAAACAACTTAACATATCGTGAATTTTTGATATTCCTATAAAACTAGAAAAATATGACAGAGAATTTGTTCTAAAAGTATCGTTTTTTTTGAAAATAAATCTAAATTAGCAAATTGTTATTTTGATAAAATATTATTTTCTTAAATACTACAATCAGATATTACATATCTTAGTAGCATATATTTTCTGCCATATTTTTACCGATTATTACTGTTTAGTAAGTAACATAGCGAGAGTTAGTAAAAATGAGTATCTTGTGTACATTTGTTATACACATAGCACAAAAAAACTTATCTCGCAGATGTTTTGACTTTTATATTAATATCTTTCTTCGATTATTTTCCAATCAACAATATCCCAAAGCTTTTTTAAATGATCAGCTCTTCTGTTTTGAAAATCCACATAATAAGCATGTTCCCATACATCAAAACAAAGTAACGGTGTTAATCCTTTTGTTAGAGGATTGCCGGCATTAATTTCTTTTACTATTGATAATTTTCCGTCTTTATCGCTTGCCAACCATGCCCATCCTGATCCAAAAAGAGTTACTCCTGCATTTTCAAATTCTGCTTTGAAGTTATCGTAACTACCCCATTCTTTATTGATTGCTTCTAAAAGTTTTCCACTTGGATTTTTTGTTGGATTTTTTGAAAATTGCAAAAAGTACATGTTGTGATTTAATATCTGACCGGCATTGTTGAAAATTCCGCCATCAGATTCTTTTACAATCGTTTCCAAATCCATATTTTCATATTTTGTACCTTCAATCAACTTGTTTAGGTTATTAACATATGTTTGAAGGTGTTTCCCATGGTGTAATTCTATTGTTTTTTCACTTATTACGGGTTCTAAGTCTCTGCCATTATACGGCAATTTAATTAATTCAAATTTCATATTATTATTTTTTGTAAATATAGTAATTTTTTCGATTAATCTCTATTTATTTTACTTATTTTATATCAACATTTCCTATATCAAAAAAAATTACTTTCAAAAAATATTCATTAATCTTAAAACAAATTATAAAAAAAATAACAAAGAATGCTCTTTGTTATTTTTTTATGAATATTATTAAAATTCTGATTTTTACATCATGCCAGGCATTCCGCCCATTCCTGGAGCACCGCCCATTGGACTAGAATTTTCTTCAGGTAAATCAGCAATAATGCATTCTGTTGTAAGTAACATTCCTGCAATACTTGAAGCTTTTTCTAATGCAACACGTGCAACTTTTGTAGGATCAATTACGCCACTTTCAAATAAGTTTTCATATTTTTCGGTTCTTGCATTATAACCGAAATCATTTTTACCTTCTTTTACTTTTTGAACAACTACAGAGCCTTCGTTTCCGCCATTTTCAACGATTCTACGTAATGGTTCTTCCAAAGCGCGGAAAATTATTTTAATACCTAAATCTTCTTCGTAATTTTCACCTTTCAAATCTTTGATTGCTTGCATAGCACGAATATATGCAACGCCACCACCAGGTATGATTCCTTCTTCAACTGCAGCACGAGTAGCAGATAATGCATCTTCATAGCGATCTTTCATTTCTTTCATTGCTACTTCTGTAGGAGCACCAACATATATTACTGCAACACCGCCAGCTAATTTAGCCAATCTTTCTTGTAATTTTTCGCGGTCATAGTCACTTGTAGTAATTTCAATTTGTTTACGAATTTGTGCTACTCTGTTTGCAATATTATCCTTATCGCCGGAACCATTCACAATAGTAGTATTTTCTTTATCGGAAACGATTTTTTCTGCACGACCAAGCATTTCTATTGTAGTATTTTCTAAAGTTAAGCCGCGTTCTTCGGTAATAACTTCACCTCCGGTTAATATTGCAATATCTTGTAACATTTCTTTTCTGCGGTCTCCAAAACCAGGAGCTTTACAAGCTGCTACACGAATTGTTCCTCTTAATCTATTTAATACCAATGTAGTAAGAGCTTCGCCTTCAATGTCTTCTGCAATAATAAACAATGATTTACCTTGTTGAACTATTGGTTCTAATACTGGCATCAAATCTTTCATTGAAGAAATTTTCTTGTCAGTAATAAGAATATATGGATTTTCCATAACAGATTCCATTTTTTCGCTGTCAGTTATAAAATATGCAGATAAATATCCTCTGTCAAATTGCATTCCTTCAACTACTTTTACTTCGGTTGTAATACCTTTAGCTTCTTCAATTGTAATAACACCTTCTTTTTTAACCTTATCCATTGCAAGTGCGATATTTTTACCAATTTCAACTTCGTTGTTTGCTGATATCATTGCAACTTGTTCAATTTTTTGATTATTGTCGCCAATTGTTTGACTCATTTTTTTGAGTTCATTTACTACAGCATTAACTGCTTTGTCAATACCACGTTTTAAATCCATTGGATTTGCACCGGCAGTAACATTTTTTAAACCTTCATTTACGATAGATTGTGCCAATACGGTAGCTGTTGTTGTTCCATCTCCTGCCTCGTCGTTAGTTTTCGATGCTACATCTCTTACTAACTGTGCGCCCATATTTTGAAATGGATCTTTGAGTTCAATTTCTTTTGCAACTGTTACTCCGTCTTTTGTGATTTGTGGAGCACCAAATTTTTTGCTAATTACTACATTACGACCTTTTGGACCTAATGTAACTTTTACTGCATCTGATAATGCATCAACTCCTTGTTTTAATAAATCTCTTGATTCAATATTGAATTTAATTTCTTTTGCCATTTCTATTTTATTTATTATTCAACTATTAATAAAATATCACTCTGATTCATAATAAGATAATCTTTATCGTTGATTTTTATTTCTGTTCCGCTGTATTTGCCATATAAAACAGAATCACCAACCTTAACTACCATTTCTTCATCTTTTTTTGAATTACCAACTGCTACAATTACACCAGATTGTGGCTTTTCTTTTGCAGAATCAGGGATTATTATTCCACTTGCTGTCTTTTTTTCTATTGCCTGTGGTTCGATTAATACTTTACCAGGCATTGGTTTTCCTATTTTTGTCATTTTACTAATTTTTAAAATTTGTTTTCTTTCTTTATCGAAAAATGTGCCAAATACAAAAACTGACAATTTTTTAGCCTTTAAATAATTTTCATTCTGACAGATTAGATTATGCTCTGTCAATTTGTCAGTTTACTTTTGCATTTTTTGATGGGTTTATAACTTTGTTATTTAATAAAGAAGAAAAAATATCGTTTTTCCAAAGTTATTATTATTATTAATTAATAATTTTATCGCTGTTTTCTGAAATTTCAACCATCTTATCCCCATCTTTAATTTCCACAACGTCTTCTTCATCTTTATAATAAATGTCTATTGCAACAATTATTGCTAAAAAGGCCCAGAATACAGTTCCTATTTTGTCTTTATCGAGAAAATTATTTAATATTCCATGGAAAAAATACGTAGTCAATGAACATATTATTGAAGATAGAAATATTTTTAGTGATTTAGATTTTAATCTGTTGTAAATTTTAATCGAATACATAATTGCTAATATGACAATTGCAGCATAAGAAATTAAACCAAAGAAACCACATTCTGCCAAAGCGCCTAAATAGTCACTATGAGCATTTCCTCCATTTCCGCTATTTGTGCTTATCAATGTCCTTTCACTTGATATTTGAAATGGAGCATACTGAAATTGATATGTTCCAGGTCCCCATCCAAAAACAGGTTTTTCTTTAAACATTCTTAAGGCACAATTCCACCTATTAATTCTTTCTTTATTTGAAGCATCCGAAGCAACATTGGTTACAGATTGTAAATGCTCTACAATATCATCTGACGATTGTTTTTTGTTGTCTTTTAATTTAAAAAAAATCACATTTTGAAAAGATAAAAATCCAATAATTAATACAAGAATTGTAATCAATACATATCTGTGATTTATCTTAAATCTCATAAATATTGCAAAAGCCAATGCAACAGCAACGCTAATCCAAGCAGCACGAGTATAAGACAATATTAATCCGGCAATAAATAATAGCAACAATAGTGTAGATATTACTTTAATGGCTTTACTGTATTTACTGTTGAAAATAAAACCTACCAATATCGGTATAAACATTGCTATAGTTGCGCCGTAAGATGTGTGGTCACGAAAAAACGGATATTGTAAGGTATATGCACCACGCATAGAAAAATATGTCTGCGAGTGTATGATTATAAAATATGTTATTAATATTGAAAATGAAATTATGTATGACCAAAGAAATTTGTTTATTTTTCCTCGCTCTTTTGCAATTTCATAAAAGACAAAATAAAATGGTATGATGAACCATAACAACATTATAAAATATTTTAACGAAACTAAATGCATCGTGCTTGTAAAAATAGTTATAAAACGCCAAGCAACATAGACTAATATTGAAATAGTTATCGGATGTCGTAAAAATTTTTTATCATTTAACTTTGTAGAAACTAATTTTAGAAAATATAATATCGTAATTATAATAAAAATTGGTTCTGTAGGTAAATCTAAATTAACTTCAAAATCTCCAAAAAATGAAAGTGGTATTGATAGCGGTATAAAAATACCACTATACATTATTACTTTATCCATTGGATACAATAAAAGCATTCCTAAAAATATACCAATAGGAATGATACTGAAAATGTAATTGTTGTCAAATGCTATAAAAAAGCAATTTGCAATAACAACGGATATTACTATTACATAAAATAATATTATACTTTTTTTCGAAAGCACTATTCTTTGTTGTTTGTTTTGATTGATTCGTAAATTGTGGCAAATACAATTCCTGCAAATAATGCAGCTATAGCAGTAATTATTATTATTATTGTCCTTTGTGGTTTAGCTTTTTTATCTGCAGCAAATGGACTTTCAACAATATGACAATATTTTTTGACTGCCTT
>CAZBPT010000017.1:8775-24706 GCA_964493875.1 uncultured Bacteroidales bacterium
TCTTTGTCATATACTACAATTTTTACAGCATCATTAGGGGTTTTGCTAATTGTAACATTATTATTAAATTCGGTTAAAACATTTGACAAATACATAGGACTATTTTTGTCAATGTTATAATTTTCTTTTGAATATAAAGAATCTTCTTCTATTACCATTAATTTGATATTAGTAGACTGCAATATTTCCAACATTTGTTCTGTTTCCGATTCGTCAGAAACAGTTATAATATTTGCAGGATACAACACCGCCGTAGAACAATATTTTGGCGTAATAAACAGTGGTGATGAAAACAAGACACCTAACGCTGTGGCTACTAATAAAATTATCAATAAATGCCACTTCCATTTTATTAGAATTTTAATAATGTAATAATTTGATAATGTACTGCTCATTATTTTATTTTTATGATTTTTACTTTTGTTAATAATATAATAGTAATTATACTAAATGCTATACTAATTAATAAATTTATTGCCAATAAATTCAAAAATTTTGGCTCCGATTTCGTTTCCGGTACTAAGGGATAATTTACCACATAAGTATTAGGTAAATCTTGATGTAAATCAACTAAGGCTTCTCTGTATTTTGCTTCAATTAAAGAAAGTTGTTTTACTTCTTCTGTTAGCCGTGATGATAATATTAATTGAGAATTACCGTGTTTATTTATTAAAGATATTTGGTTCTTAATATCTTCCAACATCTGATTATTCCCTTTTTCTATAGCTACTTTTTGAATTTCTCCTAATGAAGATATTTGTGATTTTATATCAATTACACCTAAATTGGCTAAGACAGATAAAGAATCTTCAATTTTTTTAATCTTTGATTCTTGCTCTCTTAATTCAATTTCTACGATCTCAAATGCTCTGATTGCTCTTTCGTGCATCATTTTGTTGAATGCCGTATCTATTAATCTGATAATTGAACCGGCTATCAAGGCAGCAGTATCTGGAGATTCATCCAATACCTCTATCTTTATCGCCATGTTTTTTGTCTTCTTAATACTGATATTAGATTCTATCTTATTTAATACTTTTGTGTATGCAAATTTTGACTCTTTGTCAACTTTGTAATGATTGAATAAATCGTATTCTTCTATTATTTTGTTTTTAATAAAATCTGATGAACTTATTTCTATTAATTGTTCCAATTCATTTTCTTCACCAAACAACAATATCTCTTTCTTTTGATTACTCTGTGATATTATTGATTGTGATATCGAAGAGCTTTTACCCGGGAACAGCACTGCAACTGACAAATATTTTTTTGGTGCCAGAATATATATTATAACCGTTATTATTATAATAATTGAAAAAAATATTATCAAATGATATTTTAATTGAAATATTATTTTCATAATATATTGCATATTCAATTTGTTGTTTTGAAATAATGAATTGTTATCCGCCATTTTTTAATAAAATTTTTAAACAAAGTTTTTTATCTTTTATTGTATTTTAATTATTTTTTTATAATTTTGTTTCTTTTTAGTAATATGAATGTAAAAAAACAAACCAAAATATCATTTATTTTTGCTCTAGGCATTATTTTCGGTTTCAGTATTTCTTTTTTGTTTATTTCTGCTATGGATAATAATAAAAAACCTTCTACTATTATTGATCCGGCAATTAATGAAACTTCTACCCCAAATTTTTTTGTTACAGCACCCAAAATTCCCGACACGGCTACTATTTTTGGCGACAGTATTCCTCTAAATGATATTCAGGTTCGTGAAGCTCTCGATTTTGAACTCGTATCATGCATGTACCAACACGCAAGTATGATTATGTATATGAAAAGGGCGAATCGATATTTCCCGGAAATTGAAAAATATTTTGCAGAAAAAAATATCCCTGAAGATTTTAAATATCTTTGCGTTGCCGAAAGTGGGTTGTCTAATGCCGTAAGTCCTTCTAATGCTGCCGGCTTTTGGCAGTTTTTGAAATCTTCTGCTACAGAATATTCTTTAACCGTTAATAGTTCTGTTGACCAGCGTTATGATTTTGAAAAATCTATGGAAGCAGCTTCTACATACTTAACTAATGCTTATAAAAAATTTGGCTCTTGGACTCTCGCTGCAGCATCTTATAATATGGGAATGGCAGGGCTTCAAAGAAATATTACGGCACAAAAAACAAATTCATATTGGAATCTTAATCTTAATAAAGAAACGGCAAGATATGTTTATCGTATTGCTGCTCTAAAAATTATTTTTGAAAATCCTGAAAACTATGGGTATAAATTAAACAAGGAAGATTTATATCCTGTTCTTAATACCGAATCTATTACAGTTGACAGTTCTATTTATGATTTAGTGTCTTTTGCTCATACGAATAATATTTCTTATAAAACTCTTAAATATTATAATCCTTGGCTAGTTGACAAGCAATTAATAAATAATGTTTATAAAAAATATCAAATTAAATTACCGGTTAATAAGAATTAATTAATTGCTACTTGAAATAAAATATTTTTTAAACTTTTTAGTTTTAATATATTATGCGGAAAATTATAGCTTTTTTTATATTGATTTTTACTGTCGGCATTTTGTCGGCTCAAGAACTTGATTGTAGAATTCAAATCAATTATTCTAAAATCCAAGGAACTTCCAACGAAAAGATTTTTCAGACAATGCAACAAGCTTTGTATGAGTTTATTAATAATACCAAATGGACAAATAATGTTTTTTCTCGCGATGAAAAAATTGAATGCAATATTCTTATTATTGTTGATGAACAAATTTCTTCTGATGAATATAAAGGAAGCATTCAGGTTACTACCTCCCGCCCCGTTTACGGTAGCTCTTACTCTTCTCCTATCATGAATTTTAAAGACCCGAATTTTCAATTTAAGTTTAATGAATTTGAAACATTAGAATTTAATCAAAATTCAAATTCCAGCAACTTGACTTCGGTTTTGGCTTATTATATTTATGTTATTTTAGGATTCGATTATGACAGTTTTTCCAGAATGGGAGGTACTCCATATTTTCAAAAAGCAGAAAAAATCGTTCAAAATTCTCAAGGAGCTTCAGAACAAGGCTGGAAATCTTATGAAGATACTAAAAATAGATATTGGTTAATAGAAAATTTGCTAAGTGACCAATATTCTGAATTACGCGAATTCTATTATACATATCATCGTCTTGGAATGGATAAACTTATTGATAAACCAATAGAAGCTCGCGCAGCTATTGAACAAACTCTTGAAGATTTGCGTAATGTTGTACGAAAAAAACCAAATTCTGTTCTCACTTCTTTAATTCTTACTGTTAAAAGCGATGAAATTGTAAATGTTTTTTCCGAAGCATTTAATGACGAAAAAGTGAGAGTTGTAAATATGATGAAAGAAGCTAATCCTGCACTTTCTTCTACCTATGAAAAAATATTAAAGGAATCAAAATAGTCCATCTATTATGCTCACTTCGCTGTCAATAAAAAATTTTATTTTAATTGAATATATTAACATAAATTTTCAAAATGGATTTTCTGTAATTACCGGAGAAACTGGTGCGGGAAAATCTATTATTATTGATGCACTATCGCTACTTACAGGCAAAAGAACCGATTCGTCAGTTATTCGTAAAAACGAACAAAAATGCGTCATCGAAGCATCTTTCGTTATAAATGACAATTTGAAAGCAATCTTTGAAAACGAAGAAATTGATTTTTGTAATCCTTCAACAATAAGACGCGAAATTAATGCTAATGGAAAATCAAGAGCTTTTATTAATGATAGCCTTGTAAATTTGAACAAACTTGAACTTATAAGCAAATACTTATTCCATTTGCATTCACAAAACGAAAACTCAAATATCGTTAATTCTATTTATCGTCTTAATTTTATTGATAATATTGCTGATAGTGAAAAAATTTTATACATTTACCAATCTAATTTTTCGCTTTATAATTCTCTCATAAATACTCTTAACGATAAAATAATTGTTTTTAAAAAATTAAAAGACGAAAGAGATTATAATTCATATCAACTACAACAATTTGAAAATGCTAATTTACAATCTGATAATGAATTAGATGATTTGGAAAATTTACAATCTTTTTTAGAAAATGCAGAAGACATTAAAAAAGATATTTTTCAAGTTTTATCTATGATTAATTATTCAGATAATTCTTCTTTACTAGATTCGGTGAAAGAAATATTATCGGTTTTTTCACGATTGTCGAAAAACTATAAACCTGCTGAAAATTATTTAGAACGTTTTGACCAAATTAACGAAGAAGTAAAAGATATTTTTTATAGTTTGGAAAAAGAAAATGATAAATTGGAAGTTAACCCACAAGAACTTGAAAAAACTCTTGCCAGAATTGACGTTATTAATAATCTCCTAGTAAAACATAATTGTAAAAATATTTCAGAACTTAAACAAAAACAATTAACTTATCGCAAGGCAATTGAAAGTACTGAAGATATTGAACAGGAAATTGACATTTTAAAGAAACAAATTTCAGCAAAAGAATCAGAACTTATTGAAATTGCAAATGAATTAACAAAAAAAAGGACTTCGGTTTTTTCAAATATAGAAAGAGAAATTAATAAATTATTGTCAGAATTGGGAATACCTTACGGTGTTTTTAAAATTGAAAATCAGAAATCAGAAAAATTTTCTGCTAACGGGTATGACAATATTAACTTTTTGTTTTCTGCTAATAAAGATTTTGCTCCCGATTATATTGAGAAAGTAGCTTCTGGTGGAGAATTTTCTCGTTTGATGTTAGCTCTTAATGTTATTCTGGCAAAGTCAAAATCAATGACAACCATTGTTTTTGATGAAATTGACAGTGGCGTTTCAGGAGAAATAGCAAGCAAAATGGGTAAAATGATGAAACAAATTTCTAATTTTTCTCAAGTAATAAGCATTACACATCTCCCACAAGTTGCTGCTATAGGAGATTCACATTACAATGTCGTAAAAACTTTTAATAATAATCAAACAGTTTCCGAAATTGTTGAAATTAGTAACGACGAAAGAATTAACGTCATTGCAGCTATGATTAGTGGTGAAAAAATGACAAAAGAAGCTATCGAAAATGCAAAAATATTATTAAAAAAATAATTTTCTTATTTTTTTTTTGTATATTTGTGAAATTAATAATAAATAAAATAAATTCAAATGAAAAGAATATTTTTTTTATCCCCGTTGTTTTTAGCTTTATTGCTAACGATATCTTGTAGTAATAACAAAAAAAATGAAGTTTCCGCATCTGTTATGAAAAGTGATGACGGTAATCTGGCAATATGTTTTACAAATAATTTAGATGAAGATGTAATAGTTGATTATGAATTGTCTTTCTTGGCTGATAATAATGGCGAAACATCTCGTTCAGCAATTAATAGTTCAGTTCTTCTAAAAGCAAAAGAACATAAAGATGTTAGTACTGAACAATTATTTGATAGTGTTTTTAATAGTGACATAAGAATTTGGGTTACAAAAGGAGAAGCAGTTATTAATGGAATAGCTGATAACGAAGATGTTGAAAATAATATTTTTAATAAATTCTCATACAAAATATTATGCGACCAGAATAATAATATTGCTTATTATGTAAAAAACAAAACTGGAAATAAAATCGTGGTTTCTTTAGCAGAAATTACCGACACTATAAGTATTGTTGATAATGATTTGGAAGTTATTCAACCAATTAACGATTCTATTTTCTTAGAACCTTATGAAGAAAAAGTTTTTTCTACATCTTTAGTTTTTGATAAAGATGATTTCACTAAAATTACTCTTGGATATAAAATTGTTGAATAACAAATACTAAAATTCTTATCATGAAAAAATTACCATTTGCGTTCTTTTTATTAATTTCGTTGTTCTTTATTAGTTCTTGTGATATTATAGAAAGCCCCATGAAAGAACGTCCTGACACTTTTGAAGGCAGTGGCAGAAAAATATTGGTATATGATTTTACCGCTCATCAATGCATTAATTGCCCAAGTGGACATGAAGCCATTGAAGAGTTAGAAGAATTATATGGAGATTCGTTAATAGTCACAGTATCAATACACTGTACCGATTTGGCTGACATCAGACCTCCACAAGCAGGAACTTATACTTATGACTTTAGAACTCCTATTGGTGATGAACTTGGAGGTAGAGTTGGACAAACAGGCTGCTATTATGGCACTTTATCTCTGCCAATTGGACTTGTAAACAATCTTTCAAAAGATGAGTTGTTAAGTCACACAGGATGGGCTTCAGCAACCGATGAAGTAATTTCTACTCCTTCTGATTTCAAAATTTCTATAGCACCAAGTTTCTCTGCCGACAGCACAATTTCTTGCGAAGTTTCTATTCAGATGAAGGAAGGTGAAAATAGACAATTTAATCTTGTTACTTTCCTTACCGAAGATTCTATTCATAAAGACCAATCTACACACGAAGGAACCAATCCAAATTATACTCATAATAATGTTTTACGTGCCGGATTCAATGGAACTTGGGGAGAAAGCATTCCTGTTAACACTCAAAGCATCACTAAGAAAACTTATCAATTATCTGCTAAAAACAAAGATTGGCAAATTAGTAATTGCAAAATTGTTGCTTTTCTTTACGATGTAAATTCATACGAAGTTCTTCAAGCAGAAAAAGTTCACATTCAATAAAAAAAGTTTTAAAAAATATTAATTATTCAGAAAGTTTTTCTCAAAATTTTCTGAATATTTTATTTGTACATTTCCCTCTTCGTCACAATATATAAAAGCAGCTTCAACATTATCGAGAGAATCTACAATTTCCAATGATTTTTCTAAGCCAAGAACCATAAAAGCTGTTGCAATAGCATCTGCATACATTGCAGTATTTGAAATTACAGTTACGCTTAATAGCGAATTTTCGGCAGGATAACCGGTTTTGGGATTAATACTATGAGCAAATTTTTTATCTCCTTTGCGAAAATATTTTCTGTAATTTCCGGAAGTACAAACTGAACAATTTTGAACTTTTACAATTATTGAGGAAGAATTTCCATTATCATTCTCAGAGGGATTTGTAATTCCTACATTCCATTTCTGTCCTTGCGGGTTTAAACCCTTACAATAAACTTCACCACCAATTTCTATCAAATAATTATTAATTCCCAAATTGTCGAAATATTCCGCAATATAATCGCATGAAAGTCCTTGTGCTATGGCATTGGAGATGATTTTAATGTCGGGATTTTCTTTAATCAACCTGTGGTTTTGAATTGACATTTTATTCATCCCAACAAATCTTAGTAAACTGTCAATTAGTTCTTTGTCGGGAGGCTCTAGAGTTGAGTCCTTTTCCCAGCCAAAATGCCAAATATTAGCAATTGGAGCAATAGTAATGTCAAAAGCACCATCAGTAATTTTGTTTATTTCAAATGCTGTGTTCAACATTTTCTCCATAATAGGATTTAAGCTGTCATAACTATTATTGTTTAATTTCGATATCAATGATGTAGAATCATAGTTTGAAAAAATACTGTTGAATTCTTGTAACAAACTGTCAATTTGTGGATTTAAATTATTCTCACTATCGTATTTAATGTGAAATATTGTGCCTTGAATTAATCCTTCATGATACTGATATTTTTTTGAATTTTTAGAGCAAGAAAAACTTATTGCAACTAATATTGCGACAAAATAAATTTTTTTAATTGACATATTATAATTTATTTAAAGCCTTTAGAATTAAATCACAGGCAATTTTAATTTCGTCTTTTGTAATAGTAAGAGGAGGAGCAATACGAAAAGCAGTATCGTGAAAAATAAACCAATCAGTAACAAAGCCTGTTTCTAATCCAATTTTAATTAATCGTTGTATTTCTGTAGAATTATTAAGTTCTACCGCCAATAAAAGCCCGAATCCTCGAATTTCTTTGATTTTTGGATGTACTAATAATTTTTTAAAAAGAAATGACTTTTCTTCTACTGAATCGACTATATTATTATCATTTATATATTTTAGTGTTGCCAGAGATGCAGCACAAGAAACGGGGTGACCTCCAAATGTAGTAATATGTCCCAAAACAGGATTATTTTTAAAACTTGCCATAATACTTTGGGGCGCTGCAAGAGCACCTAAGGGCATTCCACCGCCTAAAGCTTTTGCAAAACAAACAATATCCGGAACTATGTCGAAATGTTCAAAACAGAACATTTTTCCACAACGGCCAAATCCTGTTTGTATCTCGTCAAAAATTAATAGTGCAGCATTTTCTTTACACTTATTATGAAGTTTTTGAACCCAATTTTTTTCTGCAATTCTAATCCCGCCTTCAGCCTGAATCGGCTCCATTACTACGCAAGCTGTATCGTTGTCAATTTTTTCAATGTCATCATAATTGTTAATGTCAATAAAATTCACATTTGATAATAAAGGCATACAAGAAGATTTGAAATCATCGTTACCACATAAACTTAAAGCTCCTGCAGTGCTTCCATGATATGCATTATTGAGAGCAAAAATCTTTTGTTTGTGAGTAAATTTTTTCGCTAATTTTATAGCTGCTTCAATAGCTTCACTTCCACTATTAATAAAATATACATTGTTTAATTTTTCAGGTAATAAATGAACTAAATATTCAGCTAAATTTACTTGTGCTTCTTGGATAAATTCGCCATAAACCATTAAATGAAGATGCTTTGTAACTTGTTTTAAGATAGCCTCTTTAATTATTGGAGAATTATGCCCTAATGAGCTTACTGATACTCCGGAAATAAGGTCAATGTATTTTTCCCCTTTTGGAGAATATAAATAAATACCGTCAGCTTTTTCAATTTCTAACAAATAGGGAGAGTCTGATGTCTGCCCTAAATATTTTAAAAAATTATTTTTAAGATCTTTGTTGATATTATCGTTATTAAAATTCATCATTGTCATCTTCATCTTCTTTTTTTCTGATGACATCAATATTTTTTATTTTTCTTCCTCTTTTTCTATTTTTATATGATTTTTCATCGTCATCATCGTCATCATCATCATCTTCATCATCGTCTTCATCATCGTCTTCATCGTCTTCAATTTCAATGTCTTCTTCTTCTTCGTTAATATCAATGTCGGGGATTTCTACATTGGATTCAAAACTGTCGTCAATAATATCATCTGTTTCTTCGTCCAAATCTGCTTCGCTATCAATAAAAAGAAAATCGCTATCTTGTGGCAAACGTATAAGATATAATTTATCTTCGGTTTCTAATTCAACTGCACGAACTAAACGACCATCCTTAGGATTAATAAATTCAAAAATGTGATTAGAAAAACCATTTGGATATTCTAATTTTAGCTGTTCTAATAATTCGTCAGACATTTTATCGTAGTCCTTAATTATTTTTAATTTATTCGTTCCCATATTATATTTTTCGGTAAAAAAATTTTTTGTAAATATCTTATTTTTTTTTGAGATAGTAAATTTTTTTTGTGTTTTTTATTAATATTATACAATATGCTATTATATTTATATTAAATGCTATTTTTTGTATATAAATTGCCATTATTTATATAAATAATTTCTTATATTTCTACTTTTATTGATAAAAAATGACAAATAAAATAAAAAAAAACGAAAAAAATCATTTATTATATGACTTAATATTTTTCAATATACATTAATTATATAAAAAAAATTTAAGTAATTTATTAAAAAAAAATAACAAAAATTAACAAGTTTCGTTTCATAAAATAAACTAGTAAAAATGAAAAAAATATTAATTTTATTAATAACTTTCTTTTTTGCCCAAAATTATTATTCGCAAGAAATTACCGTTTCATATCCAGCAAAAATTGGATTAGGACAAGCATTTACATTGCAATTTTCGGTTAACAAACAAGGTTCTAATCCACAGATAAGGAAAAATAATAATTTCTCAATAAATAATGGACCAAGTACTTCAACAAGCACTAATATCAGTATGATAAACGGTTCCGTAAATAAGACAATTACAAATTCATATTCTTATACGGTTACAGCTAATTCTGTTGGTACACATACTTTACCTACATTTACAATTAATGTTGACGGCAAAACTATTTCATCTCCTACAAAAACTATTGAAGTCCAGAAAGATCCCGTACAGAATAACAACAGACGGCAACAACAATATGATCCATTTTCTTTTTTCGACGATCCATTCGATGACAGAGCACAACAGCCTCAACAACCTCAACAACAAAAGCTTACAAATGATGATTTGTTTATTCGTGTTTTTTTGTCAAAGACAGATGCTTATAAGGGAGAAGCGGTTACTGCAACGATAAAATTATTTACTACTGCTGATATTGCAGGTATTGAGGATTTTAAAGGACCAAGTTTTGATGACTTTTTCGCACAAGAAATGGAGACTTCTCAAAACATAACATTTTCTCGAGAAACATTCAATAATAAGTCTTATTATACAGCAGTATTAAAAAAATATATTTTATATCCTCGTGTTACAGGAAAAGCCAAAATCGAAAAATGTCAATTGGACTGTATCGTGAGAGAACTTACTCAACGAGGCTGGTTTGCAAGTTATAATAACGTTAAAAAAACTACATTTTCTAACGAAACATACATAAATGTTAGACCTTTACCTGCAAATGCTCCAAGCAATTTTAACGGAGCTGTAGGTAATTTTACTCTTTCAATTGAGAAAAATGAAGATACTGTTTCAATAAATGATGCAATAACTTTAAAAGTAATTTTAAAAGGTTATGGTAATTTTAATATGGTAGAATTACCAAAAATTAAATTGCCAGAAGAATTTGAAATTTACGAACCTGAAATAAAAAATAATACTACTGTCGGAACTAATGGTTTAACAGGAACAAAAGTCTGGGAATATACTATCATTCCTAGATATCCTGGTAATTTTTCTTTTGGAAAAATGTCATTTTCTTATTTTGATCTTAACAGTAGAAGCTATAAGACAATAAAAATCAACGATCTCACTTTGTTTGTTAAGAAATCAAGTTCAGAGAAAGATGATAATTTCAGTTACAGTCCTCAAAAAAATATTGAATTTATTGCGGGAGAAGATATTGCTTTTATTAAAAAAGGAAATCTAAATTTAGATTATCTATTTATTCCATTAGTATTTAAGCCTTACTATTTCTTGTTTTATCTTATTCCATTATTGGCATTTTTGACGATGGTAATTTTATTACGAAAGAAAATAAAAGAAAATTCCGATATTGCAAAAGTAAAAGCTAAAAAGGCAAGTAAAATTTCTAAAAAACGTCTAAAAAAAGCTGCGGTATATATGAAAAACAACGAAAAAACAGAGTTCTATAAAGAAGTAATTAAAACTCTTTGGGGCTATGTTGCCGATAAATTAAACATTCCGCAAGTAGAACTTAACAGACAAAATGTAATATTAAAATTACAAGAAAAAAATATTGATGAAATAACTATCAATAAATTTATTTCAGTAATTGAAAAATGCGAATATGC
The DNA here is from genome assembly GCA_964493875.1 of uncultured Bacteroidales bacterium. Taxonomy (GTDB): domain Bacteria; phylum Bacteroidota; class Bacteroidia; order Bacteroidales; family ML635J-15; genus Bact-19. The sequence goes on from CAZBPT010000017.1 coordinate 20,196, forward strand.
ACATTTTGCACCAGCATCAAATGAATTAGAACTTTCTTATATTTACAAAGAAACAACTACAATTATAGAAGAACTTGAACAAAAAATTAAATGATATGAAAAGATTATTATTGATAATTATTAGTTTTGTTCTTATTACAGAACTTTCTGCTCAGAACTCTACACAGACAATTGTAGATTCCGCTTTTAACTCCTACATGAGGAAAGATTATGACGAAGCAGCAAAGTTATATAAAACGCTTTTAAATCAAAATTATTCCTCTGCTGACTTATATTATAATTTAGCTAATTGCTATATGCAAAATGACGATATTGCAAATGCAATTTATTATTATGAAAAAGCAAGAGTTTTAAGTCCAAATGACGATAATATTAATTATAACTTACGAATTGCCAACGCAAGAAAAAAAGATAAAGTTGAGGAATTACCGGTAATATTTTACAAATCTTGGTTTCAATCTGCAATAAATTTGATGTCTACAAATAATTGGGCAATTTTTGCAGTTTCAAGTTTTGTAATATCTTTGTTGCTGATTTTCGTATTTTTGTTTTCAAATATTTCAAAATTGAAGAAGATATCTTTCTTCATGGCTTTGGCTACACTCATAATATTTGTTTTTTCTTTGATATTTTCCGTGAAATCGGCTAAGGCTATTGAGAATGATAATTATGCAATAGTTTTTTCAAGTACTATGGTAAAATCTTCTCCAAGTAATGATGCCCGAAACCTTTTTGAAATAAACGAAGGCTTGAAAATTGAACTTATCGATTCCCTAAATAATTATTATCAAATAAGAATAGCTGACGGTAAAGAAGGTTGGATTATTAGTGATGCTGTTAAAAAGCTATAATTTAAACCGATGAAAAAAATCTTTCTTTTTTTAATTCTGCTTGGATTTTTGCAATCTTGTTCCTTATTAAATTATTTTCCTTTTTTGAATTTTCGAAATTGCAACAGATATAAGAATAATGATTATTCGTTTATGGCTACTGCATCAGAAAAGAATATAAATCAACAACTTTCGTACAATAAAGCATATGATGTTGCCAGAACTAAGCTTCTAAAAGACATTGATGATTATGTTGTCAGCAAAATCAGTTACGATGATTATTTGAAAGATTCTGAGTATGAAGAAAAATTAAACAACATAAAAAATAATATTGTTGATGAAATTGTTGTTGTGTGCGATGTCCCAATAAAGAGACGTAATTATTACCAACATAATATTGCGTTGAAAGTTGACAAAACAGTGATTGACAAATATTTAATATCAAAATAAATAAATAAAAAATCCCTTGAAGTTTTATAAAAACTTTGGCAAAAAGCATTAATTGCGGCAAATATCTTCAATAAGTAAACCTGCTAATGTAAAGCCAAAAATTCCTGTGATATGGACAATACTGCCGTTAATTACAGTTTTTGTATGTGCGATATCATCTGGGAAAAAACTTTCTGAGACTTCCTTCTCATCTTGACACTTATCACAAGTATCTGTTTGTGCATGGTCTTTTACGTCCATGTATTCATCGCTATAAACGCAAAGAAATTTTTTTGAAGGCATTCCAAACTGCTTAAATCTTTTTCTAAGAGATGCAGCAAGCGGGCAACCAGAAATTTTCCAAAATTCAGCAACCTTTATCTTTTCGGGAGATATTTTTAAAGCTGCACCCATTGCAGAAAACAATACAGCATTGGTTTTGGTGGCAGTTTGTATTAAATGTACTTTATTTTTTATACTATCAATTGCATCAACAATATAATCGTAGTCATCAAGATGAAATTCGGAGCTATTTTCAGCTGAATACACCAACTGCTTAGTGATAATATTTGCTTCAGGGTTTATTTGTAAAAGAAGATTTTTTAGAGCTTCTGTTTTTTCTTGTCCAACAGTATTGACATTTGCCATTGCTTGTCGATTAATATTTGAAACAGAAACGTGGTCGGAATCCACAATAGTAATATTTTGAACTCCGCTTCGAATTAAACTTTCGGCACACCACGACCCTACTCCGCCAATACCAAAAATAATAATTTTCACTTTTGATAATTTGGCAAAATTAGAATTACCCAACAATAATCTTGAACGATGAAAGATATCTGCCATAAAAAAAATAAAAGCTACTTTTCAGAAGCTTTTATTGAATTATTTGTTAACTAAAAATCGTTTCCGGTATCATTTACTTTAGCATCACCCTGTTTTTCTTCAATCTGATTTTCTTCTTCAAGAGCTTCTTCGTCAATTAAATTAGCAGAACTATAATCTTTAGATAATACACTAAAATCTGTTCTTCTATTAATTTGATTTGCAATTTCTTGTTTATCTTTTGGTAATTCGGTGATAAATTTTTCTGTAAGAACATCTCCTACTTTAAAAAACGGATATTGTGCGGCTAATTTTTCATCAATGATTTTTGGTTCACTTTCACCCATTCCTCTTGCTGTTAATCTAACAGAATCTATACCTTTTCCAATAAGATAATCTACACAAGATTTTGCTCTATCTTGTGAAAGTTTCATATTATAATCGTCATTACCACGATAGTCGGTATGAGAACGAAGTTCTATTGTGATTTTAGGATTATCATTAAGAGTCTTTACCAAACCGTCAAGAGAGATATTAGATTCTGGTTTTAGAGTTGCTTTATCATAATCATAATAAATGTTTGGCAATTCAATAATTCTAGGAATTTGAGCCATGTTCATTGAAATATTAATTACAGTATCAAATTCAATTCCCATAGTAGATAAATCAAGAGAATTGTTAAAATAAAATTCATCAACAACTGCAGTAATTTTATAATTTGTATTTTCCTGTAATTTAAAAGTAAAGCTACCTTTTTCATCGCTTTCAATGTCACCAATTAAACCTGCATCAGTATTTATTTTGATTTTTGCACCTCTGATTAATTTTACTTTTGCGATATCAGTAGTATCTCTAACAGTTCCTGTAACAGTAATTTCAATAGGCATCAAAGCGAAAGAATAAATATCATCACTTCCTTTTCCTCCTTTTCTATTTGAAGAAAAATAACCTTCTTGTTTTTTTCCATCGAAAATAATTCCAAAATCGTCAAATGAAGAATTAAAAGGTGGTTTTAAATTTTCAATCCCGGTAATATTTCCATTTTCATCAGCTATTGTCTTAAAAATATCTAGTCCACCAAGACCTTCGTGAGCATCAGAAGAAAAATACAAAATACCATTACTATTAACTGTTGGATAAACTTCATTTCCGATAGTATTAACAATTGGTCCTAAATTTATTGGACGTTCAAAAGATTTTGGATCATTACCAATTCTTCTGGCCATATAAATATCCATGCCACCATATCCTTCTGGTGAATTTGCAGAGAAATATAATATTTTGCCATCAGGAGAGAGAGCAGGATAACCTACTTCAAAACCTTCAAAGCCTTGTAATACCAAAACTTCAGGTGCACCCCACGCATTTCCTTTTTTAGCTGTGTAAAATATTTTACAAGGTTCATCTTTTTTCTTTTGTCCTATACATTGTGTATAATACATATCGTTTCCTTTTGGAGAGATAACCATAGCACCCTCATCATCAATAGTGTTTACGGCTCCATCAATAGGTTCTGGGGTACTCCATACACCCTTTCTATCAATAGAAGTTTCGAAAATATCTGTAAATCTTTGTCCTGACCTGTTGTTCATATCTGAACCGGTTGTACCTTCACGTGAAGATGTAAAATAAATAGTTTTATTATCTTTTGTTGCAAATGCAGGAGAAAAATCAAAAGAAGAAGAGTTGAATTTTGCTGTATTAATAACTTTATATTTTGTTCTACGGTTATTCCAATTTGGAGCCACTTTACAAGAAGCAACGCCAGCTTTTCCTCTATAATCATCCGGAACTAGTTCTACATATTTTTGATAAGTTTTTATTGCATCTTCATATTTCCCGTTAGTTTTTTGTGCATCAGCATAATACAACAATACATCAGGTTTTACATAACCTCCTTGTTGATAATTTTTTACTGCAATGGCAAATTTTATTTCTGATTTTTCTGAGTCACCTAAATTTTTATAACAAATTCCCAATTTATAAGCAACTTCTGCCTTCTCGTCTTGAAGTTTAGCATTTGAAAGTGCTTTTTCGTATTCGTCTTTTGCTAGATCATAATAAAAAGATTCAAAATAACTGTCGCCTTTTGCTATTGTTGAGCGTTGTGCTTCGAGAGCAATTGGAGCAAACATAATGATGATAATGGTAACTATAATATTTCTTCTCATAACTTTTTTATTATTATTTTAATATTTATTAAAAACAATCACCAAATTTAATTATTTTTTTACTTTAAAAAAAATATTATTTGTTTTTTCTTTTATTTTTTTCTTGTCTTTCTTTTTTAATAACAGAAATTGATTTTTTTTCTTGAATATTACCTCGGGAGTTTCTTAAGTCGGGAGTTTTTAGATACTGTTTTTGAACTACAACAGTTTTTTCGTCCTCCATATAGTGTTTTGAAATTTCCACTTCTTGAGGCAT
>CAZBPT010000017.1:24806-39118 GCA_964493875.1 uncultured Bacteroidales bacterium
ATAATATTTTCCGCCTCAGGAGAAAGTGTTGCTGAAAGCATTATGTTCTGACGTTTGCTTGGTAACAATTCAATAATCTGTTCTATTTGTGGAAAAAATCCTAGACTAAAAATTTCATCAAGTTCGTCAACAACTAGTTTTTTTATTTTTGAAAGTTTCAAAATGCCTGAAACAGCAAGGTCAAATAATCGTCCTGGAGTTCCTACAATGATATCTATTTTGCTATTAAAAATATTATCTTTTTGAGTATTAATATTTGCACCACCATAAACGCCCATAACTTCAACAGATTTATACTTGGCAAGTTTCTTTGTTTCTTCCACAATTTGGATAACAAGTTCACGTGTAGGAACAACTATTATAACTCGTGGGGTTTTTAAATTGGAAAATTCCAACTGTTCCAAAAGAGGAAGCAAATAAGCAAAAGTTTTTCCTGTGCCCGTATTTGCAATAGCAACGATATCACCACCGGCACAAATTCTGCGAAATGTTTTTTGCTGTATCGCAGTTGGATATACAATATCCATATCCGACAAAGCATTTATTAATGGCTTTGATACTCTTAATTCTTCAAATGTCATTTTTTAAACAAAGATACAAATTTTTGGACAATAATCATTACAAAAGAACAAAAACTTTTAAATTATAGATTCAGGGATATTAAACAAATTAAATAATGCCAAGAAATTTATCAATCGCACGAATAGAGTTATTAAATCTGATTTCATCTTTTCCTTTAATAATTTCATAATCAAAATCGAAATTTTCTATTTCTTTTCTATATGCTTCAAATAATTCCGAACGTATATCAGGATTCTCGCGTAATGGATCTTCCTGCCACCCTAAATCAGGATAGCACAACAGATGCAAACAATCCTTATATTTCCGTAAATGCTCGTCTATCCAAATTGGATAAGAAGCATAACGATATATAAACCATATTTTAGTAACAATTAAATCAGTGTCTAATAGCAAAACTTTACAATTATTTTTACTATAATTCTCTTCTGTCTCAATCTGCAATTTTGCAATATTTTCAACATCTCCAATATTATATTTTGTTGATCTTTTTTCAAAATATTGTCTGGCAATTTCTTGAACCGATGGAAAAGAATAATAATTTGCAACTTGCCTTGTTAGTGTAGATTTCCCAACAGATTCAGGCCCGGTAAAAACAATCTTTTTCATCTAGGATTTTTATGAATTAATTTTAAGTTTGAGTTTTGAGCGATATCGGAAGGGAAAAGAAATTCTTTATTTACCCCGGGAAAAATAGTCCGTTTTTCCGCAGAAATATCAATATTTAAAGCGTTATAACATTGCCAAACAAATTCTGTACAATAAAAATAATTTGTATCAAGTAAATCAAAATTATCATCAAATTTAATTCGCTTGTCCAAATAATATTGAATTTTATCTAATAAGATTTTTTTTTGAGATAGTGTTAATTCATATCTATATATAGCCATTGCGACAGATTTATCTTCTGACAAAAAATCATTTATTTCTTCCTTTCTTATAATATTACCATCTTTGTCATTAATATCATCAGGAGAAGAATGGACAACAAAAACAGAACTATCGGACTTTATAACAATACCTATATGTGAATAATTCTCATTGTTTTTTGACATCATAACAACGCGACTATTCACACTTCTTCCCTTACGTAAAATAATATCTCCATCTTCGAGATTATAAGAAGATATATCGGGGATTATTTTTTTATTTCTTTCTTTACAAGAAAATGAAAAGAGAGATAGGGCAAGAAAAAATAAAATTATTTTGCAAAAGCCTGAGAAATGAAAATTTTCCATTCGCCATTACTGTCTTTATGAACTGGAACTTCTTCGATGTGCCCTTCTGGGAAATCTTTAGAAAATTCTTTAACGGTAAATGAAATATACTCTTCACCGTCTTTAGTTTGTTTTTTTTCTTGAGAGATAATTTCGTAATCGATAACATCACTATCAGAAACTTCTGCAGGAACGTCTGTTTCCAATTTTGACAATTTAGCTTCTATCTCTTCATTATTAGCATCTTCGCCAAAATCTATGTACTTAAATGCTTCGCGGTAATCTCTTTTTATCAAATTTTCATAATACTTTTTTACAGCATATTCAGGATCGTCTTTTACTGAACAAGATGCAAATAATAACACACATAAACTAAATAACAATAACTTTCTCATAAATAATTATTTTAAATTTCTACAAAATTAAACATTTATTTAAAAAAAAAAATTATCTTTTTAATTTATATGTAATGCAGAAGGCAATAATACGAGGTTCATAATTTTTAAAATACTCATCATAGTTCAAAAAGAAGAGAAGATAATTATTTCTATCTATCCGCCACGAGCTACCTGCTTGAAATCTCAATCGTACTATGCCATAACCAGAACGATAATCATTAAGATTATTTGAAAAATCACATGATACAAATGGTTTGAAAGCCTTTCCAAAAATATCATACTCAATTTCAAATTTGTTTTTCATAACATAGCGTGGATTAATCTTGTAATCTCCACGATATTCGTTTCTAATGGTAGTTTGCAGTCTTAATCTCCAAGATATTGTTACTCGATTAATACTGTATTTATATGATATATTTGCAAAAAATCTATTCCTGTTTTCAAAATAATGATCGTTATTATATAAATGGATATTAGCGTAATTAAGTCCAAATTTCAATTTTTTATCAAAAAAAGAATAATCAAGGCCTACTGTTGCAACATTTCTGTCAAAAGCAATAATATTTGTTTTAAGTCTTAACTCATCCGAAATGTTTAGAGACAAATTTCTATATAATTTTTGTTCAAAATCGAATTCTGTATAAAATCCAAAATCTGTTTCTCTATTTGCTTGTGATAACAGCAAAAAATTCATAAAGACAAAAATTGATAAAAAAATGAATTTGTAGATTCGCATTTTTGAAAAATCATTAAAATTTAGTAATAGTGTCAATACTATTTATTTCTTTTGTATGAGAATTGTAATAGACTTTTAAATAAGCAGTGTCTCTCAAAAAGTCAATATGGCCCACTTCTACTTTAATAATATCTAGACCAGTACGTTTTTTTAAATCATCTAATAATTCATTATATTTTTCGGGTTTTATTAAATCGATTTTTTCGTACAATACAATTTTAGTAGCTGTTTGTTTAATGTTTTTTTCAAGAATCCAAACCACAGAAATGAAGATAAGATTAGCAACAATAACAGTAACATAATCTACATCAACAGACAAGCCATTAACTGCAGAAATACCAATAACAACAAATAGATAAGTCATTTCGCGAACAGAAATACTTTCGGTTCTATATCGAATCATACCGAAAATGCAGAACAGACCTAATGCAAATCCAGTTCCCATCGAAATGCTTTGCAATACATATAGAAGCAAAAAGATAGTTACACTAAAAAGCATAAAAGTGAAATAATAATCTTTTCGGGAGCTTTTTTTGTAATAAAAAAAATGAACAATTATCCAAGAAACCAAAAAATTAGCACAAAAACGAATAAGTAAACTTAAAAGAGTCTGAGAATTAAAGAAATCTACACCCATAAAATTAAGTCCATTTTTTGCAAGTTCATCTTGATGTTCAGCAGCAATTTCAGGGTCAACTTCTGGCAAATCAGACGTAGTCTCAGTAATTGTATCTGTAGAAATTCGATTAGGATTTTCTTTTTCGATATTACTACAAGAAAAAAAGGCAATAGAAATGATAATAATAAATAATATTTTGTATTTCATAATTATATATTTTTATTAATATTGATTAGTAATTTTTTCATATTTTTGTACGTGCCACTTCATTTTAAAGCGGTTATTTTTTATATTATTGTCAGTTAAGAATAGTCCGAAACAATATTTACTAAAACTTGCTTCTTTTATGCGTAGATTTTGAAGAATATTTTGGAAATCAGAATAATTGCTCTGTTCTTGTTTTATTTCAATTATAAGTAAATTATTTAAGTCAAAAGAATTATGAGATAAATAATTATTAACTTTTAAATTCATATCCATTGTTACTCTTTCGGTTTCATTATTATTTACTAAAGTAAGTCTTTGAAAAGAGTTGTCAAGAACTGGATACAATTTATCAATATCATAAAATGAATATTTTTCCAAAAAATTTTTTTCTTCTTTAAATTCATCAATTGAAAATACTTTTGGAGTATTTACTTGAATACGTTTTTTGTTTGTTCTGCCTTTATTATTTTTGTTTTTAACTTCCAAAAAGGACAAGATTGTATCAGAATATGTTCTAATTCTTATTTTTTGTCTTTTTAGTTTTCCGTTCTGATGCATTTTATAAAAATCAAATTTATCCGTATCGAAATACTGTGTTTGGTAATTTGAAATTTGCCTTCCGTTAATTGTTTGAATTTTATATTTTTGAGAAATTGCAGAAAAAATCGGCAATAACATTTCAATTGAAGTAACATACTTTGTGTCAATGCGATCCATTAATTTTATCTTCGACATTTCATCAAGAGAAATTTGTCGCATTTGTTCAAGATTATTCTTTATATTTAAAAATTCTAAATTATTCATTATTTATAGGAATATTCAAAAATTTTTGTTGAATATAATTTTCCGTCAGGATTATAATTATATTGCTTTTTCTTCCTTCCGTTATCGTAATATTCATATTTTCTGATTCTATAAAGTTTATTCTTATCGTTATAAACATTTTCTCGAATACATTTACCATTTTTATCGTATTCAAAAGTAACTCTTTCACTTTGACCATAAACCGCATATTCAATTTCTTCCACTTTATAACCATTTTCATCCCAAACTGTATAATGGTCTAACCACTGCCGATTTCCTTTTGCATCAGCATTCATTTCTTTAACAACAAGATTTTTCCGCAAGGCTCTTTTTTCTTCTGCAGTAAGGTGTGGAGATTGAGATTGTGGGATGTTTTGTGCTTTTAACCCGTTAATAGAAACAATGAACAGAATAACTATAAAAATTGATTTATTCATTTTTAGATATTTGTATATTAAACAGAAATAATAATATTAAATTTTTGTGGAAAATTATAAACAACGCCTGATTCTGTGATTGTAATACTCTGAGTCTGCAAAGTAGTTTTTTCAGTATCAGGATCTTGAGTCTCCACTCCTACAACATAATCTCCGGCTTGTAATTTTTGAAAATAAAAAACGCCGTCAGTAGTTCTAACATCATCAAAGTAAAAATCCTCATCGGCATAACGGATATAAGCTCTTACACCTGTTGGAACGTCGCTATCATCTTTATAATTTCCATTATGATAATAATCTGCAAAAACTTCTCCGCGAATCATTGCTGTGCCATAAGCTTTTCCTGAATGTACAAAAATAGGTTCTATTGTAATATTTTCTTTTCCAATAATAAGCGATTTCACTTCGGCTTTTTTAATTGCATTTGTACCTGACTCAGAATAAGCATAAATCAAATATTTTCCTTTTCGAAGATAGCTGAATTTGAATTTACCATTTTTATCTGTTTCAACATCATCATCGAAATAACTATTTTCATCATCGCCAAAAACCAAAAACACATCTTTCTTTACTGCAGGAATTGTATCTGTGGTAAAACTACAATTATCATCATAGTGAATTACATCATAAATTGTACCTTCAACAGAATATTTACCACCATAACCTTCGTCTTTATTGCAAGAATAAAACAAAAACAAAGACATTATTAATCCACTTACAAAAAATAATGTTTTTCTAAAATATATCCTCATCGTATAAAAATATTTACAAAATTATTTTTATATGATTAGAAACTTAAAAATAAATTTAAAATGGCAAAAATTGAGGTTGAAAGTATCTTTTTTACAAATAATAGATTATAATTTCAACAAATAAGAAACTCCGAGAGCGATTAATGAATTTGTTTTATTGTCAGGAAATTCGTCCCATTTTAAGTAGATTTGTAATTCGTTATTTTTTTTAACGTTCCAAGAAGTTCCAAGTTTAGAACGATAACGTGCAATTCCAAATTTTTCGGCCATTAAATCTGTTGCCAAATCGCAAGAAGCAAATAGTCCAAAAGGTGCTTCCTTAAAAGCATATCCAATTTCAAACTTATTTAATACTTTATAGCTCTGTGATAAATCGTCATTATCACCTTTTCTTATATAAGTAGCCTCAAGTCGAGTCCGCAATGATGCATAAAAATTATAAAAGTTATATTTATAAGTTATATTTAGCATAAACCTATTTCTCGGGAGAATTAATTTATTCCCTGCATCAATGAACATATTTGCATAATATAATCCTATTTTCAAACTGCTTTTAAATGCAGGATTATTTATCGCCGAGTAATCCAGACCTGCTGTTATTGAAGCTCTTTCAAATACAATTTCACTCGTTCTTAAACGTAGTTCTTCACTAATATTTGCTGAAAATTTATTGTTGATTTTTTTTTCAAAACTATAGTCGGCATTTAATCCGTAATCTAATTCCGAATCATTTTGAGAAAATGCTAATAATCCTAATGATTGAAAAATGAAAAGACAGCAAATTCTTAAAAATATGTTTTTGTTATAATATTCATTTCTCATAGTTAAAAAATTACTTGCTGATGTGAAAATATTTATAAAAAAGTTTATTTGCTATATTGTAAAGCAAGAATGCAACAAGCGTTCCATAAAGAAATCCACAGAGGATATCGAAAGGATAATGAACGCCCAAATAAATTCTGGAATAGCTTACGAGGACTGTCCAAGAAATAACAATTGCAGTATAAAATTTCTTACGGATAAATAAAAGAGAAAGCAAAGCTAGTCCTAAGCTATTAGCTGCATGACCCGAAAAAAAGCCATAGTCTCCTCCTCTATAATTATCTACCACATGTACTTTATCTGCCAATTCAATATTATGAGTTGGACGAGGTCTTTTAACGCTTTTCTTTACAAGTGTTGAACCTGCATCAGTAAGAGCAAAAGCAACAGCAACAAAAATAATAGGAATCCAAAACCTTTTTTTAAAATATATTATCGTGCAAACAATGAAAAGCAATATTATTGGAATCCAAAAATATGTTGAGCTTATAATTTTCATAATTGGGTCGAGCCAATCAAAATGAAAGCCATTTAACAGCAAAAATATTTTTCTGTCAATATTATCAATGAATTCAAGCATTATCTATGAATTTAAAATTTTCCAAAGAATATCTTTTAGTTGTAAAATATTTTTATTAGCAAGAGAAGAAATAAAAATTGTTGGAATATTTTTGGGAAGTTCATCGTTAATAAGTTTTTCTAACTCATCGTCAATAATATCGGATTTTGTGATAGCGAGAACTCGTTTTTTGTTTAACAGTTCCGGATTATATTCTTCCAATTCTTTATTAAGAATATTATATTCATCATTGATGTTTTTTGAATCTGCAGCAATCATAAAAAGAAGAACAGAATTTCTTTCTATATGACGAAGGAATCGATGCCCAAGACCTTTACCTTGTGCTGCTCCTTCAATAATTCCGGGAATATCAGCCATAACAAAAGATTGATTGTCGCGATAAGAAACAATACCTAAATTTGGCACAAGCGTAGTAAAAGGATAATCGGCGATTTCGGGTTTGGCAGCAGATACCACTGACAGCAGAGTTGATTTTCCTGCATTTGGGAAACCGACAAGACCAACATCAGCAAGGATTTTTAGTTCTAGGATTACAGTTCTTTCTATTCCTTCAATCCCGGGTTGAGCAAATTTTGGTGTTTGCCTTGTAGCAGTTTTAAATTCTGCATTTCCAAGTCCGCCCATTCCTCCTGGGAAGAGTATCAGCTCCTGATTATTTTCAGTAACTTCAGCAATAAATTCGCCTGTTTCTGAATCTTTCACAATTGTTCCAACAGGAACCTGAATGATTTGGTCTTTTGCATTTGCTCCGCTACGTAATGCCCCAGATCCATTTTCTCCGTCTTCGGCAAAAACATGCCTATTATATTTTAAGTGTAATAATGTCCAAAGATTGGAATTGGCACGTAAAATTATATGACCGCCACGTCCACCATTACCACCATCGGGACCACCTTTGTCAACAAACTTTTCATGACGAAAATGAACAGATCCGGCTCCACCTGAGCCCGACCTACAATAAATTTTTACATAATCTACAAAATTTGATGTTACCGCCATAATCTATTTATTATTTTGTTTCAGACATTCTTAATGGTAAAATAGAAGAAATAGCTCCCACTACCATTACAGAAATAAATACTAAGATATAATCACTAAATATAATTTTTACAGGATAATTCTGTACAATATAACTTTCTCCGTTTCCTAACGAAATCAAACCGAATTTTAGTTGCAAAACACAAAAAACAGTTCCTATAAAAATGCCAATGATAATTCCTAAAAAATTTATCGCCAAGCCTTGAATAAAAAATATTTTTTTGATATCAGTATTTTTTGCTCCGAGTGAAATTAATATTTCAACATCTTTTTTCTTATCCAATATTATCATAGATAACGTAGAAATAAAATTAAATGATGCAATTATCAAAATAAAAATCAAAATTAAAAAAATCATTAACTTTTCAGACTTTAATATTTTATATACTGAATCGTGTTGCAAATTTCTATCTAAAGCCTTATAAGAGTTTTGAAATTGCTTATTGAATTTTTCCGCGAAATTATTGTTTTGTTTCTTCAATTTTAACTCTATAGAAGAAATTTTGTTATCGTATTCCGTTAATTTTTGAACTTCTTTAATAGGAATAATAAGATATTTTGAATCGTATTCTTCTTGAAAGGTTTCGAAAGCACCCGAAGCATATATTTTTAAAGTATTGATATTATTACTTAAATCGGTTAAATTTCCGGAAATTTTTTGCGTTCTACTTGGAATATAAATGGTTATTGGGTTTAGATATTCAAAATCCAGCAATAAATTATAAGCAAGTCCCCAACCTGCAACTGCTTTTGGAAATTTTTCATCTCCAATAGAATATTCTCCTCTTCTGATAATAGTATCTATTCCTGTTACAGACATATAATTATCATCAACACCTTTTAATGTTGCAATAACCTGTTTGTCTTCGTATTTTAACATTGCGTTTTCTTCCAAAACATAAGAATAAGAAATTATATCTTCGTTGGAATCAAGAAAATTTAACAAATCATTTTTGGGGACAAATTTTGAATTATTTGTAGATACTATTTTAATGTCAGGATCAAAACTATTATAGAAATTTTTAATAAGACTGTCAAAACCATTAAAGACAGACAGTAGAACAATAAGAGCGGCAGTTATAACAGCAACAGCAAGCAATGAAATAAAAGAAATAATATTAATAATATTCTGTCTTTTTTTCGCAAAAAGATATCTGACCGCTATTAAAGTAGTAAATTTCAATGCTTATTGTTTTAATGCTTTTTCAATTCTTTCAATCTCGTCAATAGAATCATCAAGATAAAAACGTAGTTCAGGTATGATTCTTAAATTTTTTATCTTTTTTCCTAATTCATATCTGATAACGGCAATTTTATCATTAATTTCTTCAACGATTTTTTTTCCGTCAGTTGAAGGGAAAATACTTATATAGATTTTTGCAAAACTTAAATCGGAAGAAATCCCGACTTGAGTAATTGTCAATAATCTTCCCGGCACTAAACCGTTGAATTTTTTTATAAATAATGTAGAAAGTTCCTGTTTAATCATTTCGGAAACTTGCAGTTGTCTTGTTGTTGCCATAATAAAATATTTAATAATTTTTTTGTCTTTTTAATAAGTAACTCAATAATACCTCATCGAAATTTTTATTAATATCGGCTTCGACAAAATCTATTCCGAATTGTAAACACTTTACTTTAATTTCTTCGAAATATTTTTTTGTTCTAAGTATATACTCTTCTCGATAGAGGGAAGGATTTATTTTGAGTACTTCTCCATTTTCCAAGTCCACAAATTTTATAGGTCGATTTGAAAATTCAAATTCTTCTTCGTGTTTACGGTCGCAGACATGAAAAATAATAACTTCATTTTTGTTATACTTTAGATGTTGGAAAGCCGAAAACAATTCTTCCAAATTATCTCGATTATTTGTAAATAAATCGGTAAAAAGGACAAACAAAGAACGTTTATGTGTCATTTCTGAAATCATGTGAAGTAGTTCAGCCGTATTTGTGCGTGCGTTTCGTTTGTTATTTTCCGAATTTAAAAAATTTCTCAGTTGATTATAAATAACTTGTAGATGGGTGTATGATAATTTTGGATTGATATGAAATTTTATTTCGCTGTCAAAGCAAGTTAATCCCACTGCATCTCTTTGTCTTCTCATAAGATATACCAAGGCAGAAGCCAAATAAATCGAGAAGTTTTGTTTATTTACAAAATTTCCGTAGGGAAATAACATCGAAGATGAAATATCTAAAAGGATATGACAACGCAGATTTGTTTCTTCCTCATACTTTTTCACAAACAATTTTTCGGTTCGAGCAAATAATTTCCAATCAATATGTTTTGTACTCTCGCCTTTGTTATATAAACTATGTTCAGCAAATTCTACAGAAAAACCATGAAATGGACTTTTGTGAAGACCTGTGATAAAGCCTTCAACAACTTGATTTGCAATAAGTTCTAAATTGTCGAATTGAGGAAAATGTTCAATATCTTTTAAATAATTCACTAATAATTATTTTTTATTTTTCATCAACGCGATATAAGGATTATAATAATTATCGGTTTTTTCTACAACGCCATTATACCCTTTTCCTCCTGTTTTAGAACGTTTAATGTCAGCAAAAATTCCTTTTTCCAAAGCATTAAACAATCCTTCTTTATGCATATTGTTTAATAAATCGTAAGCATCATCGAGAACTTGTTTTGCACGTTTTCTTATGATACCATTTTCTTTATATTCCACTTCATCTCCAATATTTTTCATATTCGAGAAAATATATTTTGCATTTTCTATTGCTAAATATCTGTCACTCATAAAAGGAGTGTGGATTGCTTCGGTAATCATTCCCAACAATTGTATTCCTTGATTTGTCCAAATAGAAATTGTGTTAAAAAGAGCATTTTGTATTTGTCCGCGGAAAATATTACCTGTCATAAATTTTGTTGGTGGCATATATTTTAGCGGTGCATTAGGAAATATTTCTCTTGTCATTTGTGCTTGAGCAAGTTCATATAGGAAGCCGTTTTCCAAATCGGGACTCATTTCAAAAGCATGTCCTAAACCCATTTGTTCTTCAGGCATTCCTGCAAGTAATGCCAATTGTTCGTTTATTATATCGGAAGCCAAAACGGTATGTGCTTGTTCAAAAGCATCTGCTGTTGTCAAATAATTATCTTCTCCCGTATTGATAATCACGCCTGCGAATCCATTAATTACACGTGAAAAATATTGGTCAATAATTGTTCTTTGAGGATTAATATCTCTGAACAATATTCCGTAAAGAGCATCATTTAACATTACGTCAAGACGTTCCAATGCTCCCATTGCAGCAATTTCAGGCATACATAAACCTGAGCAATAATTGCAAAGACGGATATAACGGCCAAGCTCTACTCCTACTTCGTCGAGAGCTTTTCGCATAATTCTGAAATTTTCTTGAGTAGCGAATGTACCGCCGAAACCTTCTGTTGTAGCGCCATAAGGAACATAGTCGAGAAGACTTTGCCCGGTAGTACGAATTACAGCAATAATATCTGCTCCTTGACGAGCTGCAGCTTGTGCCTGAATAACATCTTCATAAATATTTCCTGTTGCTACGATAACATAAATATATGGTTTTGATCCTTCTCCTAATGTTGTTAAATATTCCTGACGTTTTGCTACATTAGATTTAATTCTGTTAATAGAATTTTCGATATATGGATTTAATGCTTCAGTAATTTTTTCACTTGAATTTATCGGTAATTTAGCAATATTTAATTCGCCATTAGCAATTTTCTCTGCAATTGTTTGTGGGTCTGCTTTAGTTTCAACAATTGCATTTCCCAAATAAAACAAAACACCATCTTTAAGCACACCGGCTTCCAACAACTGATTTACAACAACGTTCGGTAATGGAACAGAATCACTGCTAACATTATCAATACCGATAAGACGGCATAAAGTTCTTTCTACTGCTACTGTTGTGTAATTATCTACGAAATCTTGAACATCGTGTGCGATATCGGCAGCTATTTTTTTTGCTGAAGATATTTTATTAAAATCTAAACCTAATTTGCTATTTCCCATTATAATATTATATACTTACAAAAATACAATTTTTATTCAGAATTTCAAAATACTATATTATTAAAATATTGCTATAATAAAAAATATTCATAACTGTCAGGTAAATATTTTTACTTTTCTTTTGTCTTGATACAAGATAAAAGTAACAAAAGAAAAAATCAAGACTGTGAAAATTTTACTACTCCACTCAAGAAAATGCCAGCAATAATCTCCACAAAAAAAGGGCGACCGTAAATGCCAGAACTGTTGTCGCCTGGGTTTTTGTGTCGATATATTTTCTCTCATTGCGTTTAACGCAAAATTTTCAAGGTCTTTTTTAAAAAAAACTAAATTTTATATTTTATTAGTTATTTTTTTTCTTAGGAGAGCACAAGCCGAAACTAGCTAAAAATGCAGGAATATCTTGA
This sequence comes from uncultured Bacteroidales bacterium, assembly GCA_964493875.1. Classification (GTDB taxonomy): domain Bacteria; phylum Bacteroidota; class Bacteroidia; order Bacteroidales; family ML635J-15; genus Bact-19. Next base: position 37,422 of record CAZBPT010000017.1, read on the forward strand.
CAATAAATTTCCCCCAAATATTCAAATTTTTCATTTGCAATTATTGCTGAATACATTGGTGTTCTGTTGTAATAAAAATCATCACTATAGTAATATTATCAAAAAAATAAAATTTTCTATATTTATCGGAATTTCGCAACGAAAGCATTTATTATTCATATACTTTCATTTCACGCGAAGGTAATATTTATCGGACTTGTAGAGCTTTTTAGCCTAAAATTGACCTATAAGCCACATGTTTGGAACTGAGGTTATTTTTGTATAACCTCAATAGATGAACCCGAACTAACTTCAAATCCTTTATCAAATACAACATCTTGCTCTGCATCAAAAATCACCTTCGAATTGTTATTAATAAAAACATCACCCTGAGGTATTGAAGATGTTACATTATTTCCCACATAAATGTACCTACCTGTATAGTACCTATCAGTTGAAATAGTTTCGTTTTGGATATAAACATTTTGGTTATATTGATTAATTTTTCCATTGCCAATTATTGTATAAGAGATTGGGTTAGATATGCAGTTTGATGATGGTAATACAACAGTATTTACACCACTGATATATCCGTTTCTGAGATTTATTACACTATTAAAATTTGATAATGTTATGGTTGCTCCGGATTCTATACAAAAATATCCACCAGATTGAACTTCTATTTTCCCTGAGCCATTAATTTGAATATTTGAAGTTGATGAAAATTTGATTGTTCCTCCATTTTTTACTATTATATTATTATGGTCTGATAATTTAAGTGTTCCCGTAATTATCAAAGCAGCTCCACTGTTAATAGTTATAGTACCATTATACGGTAATTCAAAAGTGTTGCTAATTGTTAAAATAGAACCGGATGAAATATTTACATCTCTATACAATTTCAGGTTAAAATCCCATGTTTCGTCACTATTTATTATAAATGGTATTGTAGAATACGTATCTATTTTAACATATTTTCTCGTAGATTTCAATGCTAAAGTGCGGTGCATTTGCCCGGCTTGCATTGGAGAAAAATATAATTGTGAACTTGAACCGCCCATTACATTATTTGTTATTTTCACTGCATTTGGTATTGTATTATCATATGGATTTCCCCAATTAGCTATATGAGGATAAGTACCCGGACAATCGTCAAAAATATCCGATAAGTACTCATCATCATTGCAACTCCAAGAATCACACGCCATAGAACAATAATTATTACAAATTTTTGCCGAACTACCACCACCACAATATGTATGATTTAGGTCAAGGTTATGAGCCAATTCATGGGCTAAAGTCATTCCACCAATCCAATCGTCTGATTCATGACAATGGCACATTACTACATGATGAGTAAGATTTAAATTTGTTAAAGATGGTTTATTTGCATATCCTGTAGCACCCCCTGAAAGTTTTGTTACAGTAGCTGAAGCACCATTTCCTCCTCCTCCGCTTATTGTTATTTGTGGTGGATCAAAACCATTATAAGAACCTCCGTTTATAATATTTATGCCGGTAAGTATTCCATTTTCTATAACAGCTGTAGCAGACGCTCCGGATGGATTAAAAGTAATACTTGGAGTAGAAGTATATCCTGAACCTCCATTCGTTATTACAATATCAGACTGCTTAACTCTACCTTGATAATATCCAGATGTAAAAAAAATGTTCAGTTTACTTACCCTTGATGGAAAGTTGGTCTGTACATAATTATA
>CAZBPT010000018.1:0-32890 GCA_964493875.1 uncultured Bacteroidales bacterium
CTATTTTTTATAGACTTTACATAATTTAATAATATTACATAATAAAATTTACTTATTTTGGTAAATTGCTGAAAATTAATTAAATAAAAATACATTTTTTTATTTACTAATGAATTTTTTGTTTGAGTAATCAAAGCCAAAATAATCGATAGAAAAGTAAAATATAAAGTACTTGCCGGTTGATTCTTTATAATTATTTTAATTTATTGATATTTTTATAATCCGTTTTTTTTACTAATTTTGTGAAAATAAAAATAATTTTTTTATGAAAAAAATATTTTGCCTTTTTGCTGTTTTAGTTTCCTCGTTGCTTGTTAATGCTCAAAATATTCCAATAATTCCAACACCACAACAAGTAGAATTGAAATCTGGCAGTTTCCAATGGACAGAGAATACGCTTTTGTATTTGGAAAATAATACGCCGGAAGATGTTTTTGCTGTTGAAAATCTAAATCAAGTTGTTTCCCGAGTTTTTGGCCAAGTTAATAAACGGGTTAACAATAAAAAAGAATTAAATATATCAAATACATTAATAAAATTTGAACGTACAGATAATCTTAATGTTCCAAAATTTAAAGAGCAAGCAAGTATTATTGAAATTTCACCAAAAACTATTCTTGTAAAATATTCAACTTCAACGGGTTTATTTTATGCTGTTCAAAGTTTAAAACAACTGCTGTTGAATGGTGAAAAAATTCAATGTATGACAATTGTCGATTACCCGGCAATGCAGTATCGCGGTTGGCTCGATGATATTAGCAGAGGTCCTATACCGACTATGGAATATCTGAAAAAAGTAATCGTAAAATTTTCTGAGTATAAAATGAATTTTTTTAATTTATATACTGAACATACTTTTAAATCACAATTCTATCCGGATATTGCTCCACAAGACGGATTGACTGTCTCTGAAATTTTAGAATTAACAGATTTTGCAAAACAATATCATGTCGAGTTTTTTGGAAATCAGCAATGCTTCGCTCATGCAGAAAAGACCTTAAGAATACCATTTTACGATAAGTTGATAGATACCAGATATAATTTTAATCCGGCTGTTAACGATACTTATAAATTTTTAGAAAATTTGTTTAGTGAAATTGCCCCTGCATACGAATCGCAATTTTTCAATATTAATTGTGATGAGACCGAAAGCTTGGGATCCGGTCGTTCTAAAGAATATGTTGAAAAATTTGGTAGTTCAAATGCTTATTCAATGCACATAAATAAGGTTAATGATATTTTGAAAAAATACAATAAGAAGCGAGTTATGATGTGGGGCGACATTGCAGTAAAACACCCTGAAATTATTGACAGTTTGCCTGATGATTTAATAATAATTGCATGGAGTTATGTCGATTCCGATACTTTTAACGATTTGATATTGCCATTTAAAAATTCCGGATTCGATTTTATGATTGCCCCGGGGGTAAGCATGTGGGGTTCTGTGTATCCAAGTATAAAGACATATATAAAAAATATTGCATATTTTGTTCGTGACGGTTATAAAAATGGAGCTTTGGGAATGATGAACACGGCATGGGACGATTCCGGTGATCCTTTGTTTAATAATGCTTGGCATGCTATGATTTGGGCAGCCGAAATGTCTTGGAAACCTATTGAAAATATCGACACTGCATTGGCTCAAATTGAATGTAATATTCGTGAAATTTCATTTAATGAAATTTTTGCAAAACAGTTTTTTGGCGACAATAGAACAGAAATTTTATCTAAACTTTATGAATTGGACAATTTTTCTGAATTACCCGTAGAAAATATGATGGAATTTGCTGCTTTAGGAGAATCTTTATTCGATTTTTATCCACCAAAATTAGATGAAACAGCTTTTAAAAATTATTCTCTTGTCTTTGAAAAATCTTTGAAAATGTACAATGACCTAACGGATATTTCTTTAACACTTGAAAATAAACAAAGTGTAGATATGATCAGTTCCGCAGCTTTATCGGCGTTTAGAATTATGTGTACGGCTCAGAAAAATTTACTCAGAATTCAACTTTACAAAGTTATTCAAACAAAGGATATTGACGAAATAAATAAGGCAAAGCAAATGAGTGAAAATCTATTTGAGAATATTTATTTGCTAAAAAAAATGTATTTAAAATGCTGGGATATGGAAAATAGGGCATATTGGCGAGATATAAACCTTGCAAAATACGATAAGATTGCAGAAGAAATTTTACAAATACCGTATCATGTATTTATTGATGTCAGTTTGAACAAGGATAATCGTCAAATTGTTCGTTTATATAGCATTTATAACGATAAAAAAATTTACTATACGACTAATGGGCAAATGCCTACATCTTATTCTAATTTATTTTTAGAACCTTTTGAAATTAAGCAATCAACAATTGTTAAGGCTGTAATATACAACGATATAAACGAATCTTTTTATTCCGAAAAATTTATTCTGTCGCATAAGGGAATTGGTCATTTAAAAAAATTGAATTGCCTTTACAGTACTTATAATGCTGCGTATTCTGCCGGAGGAGATAATGGGATGTTTGACGGATTGACGGGATCAAATGATTTTCGTGATGGCTTTTGGCAGGGTTATCAGGGACAAAATATTGATGTAGAATTGTCGTGGGCAGAAAAAACCGAAATAAAGTCTGTTTCTATGCGATTTCTTGAAAGCGATCACGATTGGATTTTATCGCCAACAATAATCGAAATATATTCATCAAAAAATGGAAAAGATTTTTGCTTGGTAAAATCTCTATCCTTGATTGAAAGTTGGCAAACAGGTAGAAAAATAATTCCTGTTGATATAGATTTAAGTGAGTCTAAACTTAAAACACAATATTTACGTATCGTAGCCAAAAATCCCGGAGTTTTACCGCAGTGGCATCATGCCGCCGGTGCTGAGTCTTTTTTGTTTATAGATGAAATTGTTGTATTATAATTGTTTTTGAATATATTCTGGATTAGATATTATTTCTGTTTATCAATATTTATTCGGGAATATTAAAAGAACAGTTTATAATAAATGGCATCCATGACTTTTGACGGCAATATCTGATATAAAAACTTAATAAATCGCCAAGAAAATGGGAATACATAACGGTTTTTAGGATATTTTTTGTTTGCTGCTTTATAGATTTTCATTGCCATTTTACCCGGATTTCCTAATTTTACAAAAGGAATATTCGAGAAATCATTCAAATAATGATAGAACTTTTTTAAATGTTTGTATTCTTCATTTATAGAAGGAAGGGTTTTGTTTACTTTATTGAAAAATTGAGTACTTAGAGGACCGGGTTCTATTAATATTACTTTTATGTTGAAATGTTTTAGCTCGTAACGAAGTGCGTCAGAAATTGCTTCTATTGCAAATTTTGTTGCGGCATAATATCCTCCTGCAGGAAATGATATTATTCCTGCAACCGAAGATATGTTTATAATTTTTCCATTTTTTTGTTTCCTCATAAATGGCAAAATAGTTTTGCTGACTTTTATAACTCCGAAAAAATTTGTTTCAAATTGTTGGTAAACAGATTCTATCGGCGTTTCTTCGATAGTTCCGAATTGTCCGTATCCTGCATTGTTGAGCAATACATCTATGTAAATATTATTTTCTTCCAAAAAAATTCTTAATTGTTCAATATCATCATTGTTTGTAACGTCAAGTTCTATTGTCGTAAAACCTAAATCAGAGAATTTTTTTAATTTTTCAGGATTTCTTCCGCTGACAATTACATTCCAATTATTTTTTTTAAATAATATTGCAACTTCTTCTCCAATGCCACCGGTTGCTCCTGTAATTAATATTGTTTTTTTATTTTGCATCGCAATTTTTATTTTTTTGAATTGAATTTCCTGCTGTCCAGCCTGTTGAAAATGCTATTTGTAAATTATAGCCTCCTGTGTTTGCGTCTATGTCAATAATTTCCCCGGCAAAAAACAAATTTGAAATTATTTTGGATTCCATGGTTTTTGGATTTATTTCATTTGTAGAAATTCCACCGTTTGTTATTACTGCTCTGTTGATTCCTTCGTCTTTGGATATTTCGATTCTGAATTCTTTTAATAATGAAATTATTTCTTGTCGCTCTTTTGATGTTATCTGATTTGCCAATTTATTTTTATCTGTGGAAATTTTTTTTGAAAAAATCGGTATCATATCTTTTGCTAATAATAATTTCAATAATTCCGATATTTTTGTTTTTGAGTTTTCATTAAAATCTCTTAATAATCTTTCGTTTAGCTTTTCATATGTAAGAGCAGGTTTAAAGTCAATTATTATTTCTACTTTATCTTTTTTTAATAAACTTTCGACAGCAGAACGACTTAGAGGAAGAATAGAAGGACCGGAAATAATATTTTCAAATATTTCCACATCTCCAAAAAAGTTTTTTGTTATTTTCTCGTTGATGCAAAGACTTGCATTAATGTTTTTTAAATATATTGACGTTACTTTTATGTCGGCAAAAATATCGCTTTTGGGAACCAGTCCGACAAGTGAAGGTTTAGGTGTAATTATATTATGCCCCAATTTTTTGGCAATATCGTATCCGTCTCCTGTGGAACCTGTTTTTGGATATGTAAAACCTCCTGTGCATAGAATAATATTTGAACAGTGTATAGTTATTTCCGAATTTTCTTTTTTAATGATACAAGAATCAACAACATTGTTTTTAGTAATAATTTCAGAAATTACCGAATTGTAAAAAATATCTATATTTTCTTTTTTGCAGTAATTAACGAGACAATTTACTATGTCGTATGATTTATCTGATTTTGGAAATAATCTGTTGCCACGTTCCAATTTTATTGGTACATTATTTTTTTCAAAAAATCGGATTGTATCATCAACGAAAAAATTATTAAAAGCAGAGTAAAGAAATTTTGGATTTGGGAAAATATTATTCAAATAATTAGTTTTAGAAGATTTGTTAGATAAATTGCAACGTCCTTTTCCGGTGATTAATAATTTTTTCCCGGCGACATTATTTTTTTCAATTATTAAAACTGTATTGCCAATTTCTTTTGCTCTAATGGCAGCTAATAACCCGGAAGCACCGGCACCAACAACAACTACATCATAACTAATCATAATTCAAAAATCTAATACCGAGATTTATTCTTCTTCGGTATTTTTCGACATACGTTTTCTTTCGATAGGGTCGAGAATAGTTTTTCTCAATCTCATGTGTTTAGGAGTAATTTCAAGCATTTCATCGTTTTGAATATATTCCATTGCTTCTTCAATTGAAAAACGGATTGGTGGTGCAATTTGAACTTTATCGTCTGTACCAGAAGCACGCATGTTTGTTAATTTTTTTGTTTTAGTAACATTAATTCCCAAATCATTGTAGCGAGTATGTTCTCCCAATATTTGTCCTGCGTAAATATCTTCTCCTGGGAAAATAAAGAATTTACCGCGGTCTTGCAATTTGTCGATAGAGTAGGGAATAGCTTGTCCTGTTTCTATGGAAACCATAACGCCATTACGTTTTATTCCTAAATCGCCTTTCCAAGGTTCAAAAGATTTAAAACGATGTGCTATTACAGCTTCTCCTTCAGTTGCAGTTAATAAAATATTTCTAATACCGATTAATCCTCTTGATGGAATAAAGAATTCTAGATTTGCTCTGTCGTTTTTAACGTTAATATTTAAAATTTCACCTTTTCTTTGTGTAACTACTTCAATAACCTTTCCTGAAAATGTTTCCGGAACTTGAATGGTAAGAAATTCTATTGGTTCGCAGGTTTTGCCGTTAATTTCTTTAAGGATAACTTGAGGTTGTCCCAATTGTAATTCAAAACCTTCACGTCTCATTGTTTCCACTAATATTGAAAGGTGTAATATTCCTCTTCCATAAACTAAAAAGCGGTCGGCAGAATCTGTTTCTTCAACTCTTAGAGCAAGGTTTTTTTCTGTTTCTTTAAATAAGCGGTCGCGTAGTTGGCGAGAAGTAACAAATTTTCCGTCTTTGCCAAAAAAAGGAGAATCGTTGATGGCAAAAACCATACTCATTGTAGGTTCATCTACTTTTATCGGAACAAGAGGTTCTGGATTTATGGCATCGCAAACAGTGTCGCCAATGTCAAAGTTGTCGACACCTAGGATAGCACAAATTTCACCTGGGTAGATAGTTTGTTTTGTTTTTTCTTTTGCCAATCCTTCAAAGGTGAATAGTTCTTTTATTGTTGATTTCGTAATTGAGGAGTCTGCTTTCACAAGAGAAACTGTATCTCCGGCTTTTAAACAACCGCGAGTTATTTTTCCAACAGCGATTCTTCCTGTGTAAGAAGAATAATCAAGACTTGTAATCATTAGCTGTAATGTGCCTTCCGGATATTCTTTTGGTTTTATTGTATCAATAATTACGTCAAGAAGGTAAGAAACGTCATCAGTTGGATTTTTCCAATCGGGACCCATCCATTGTTGTTTTGCTGATCCGAAAACTGTTGGAAAATTTAATTGGTCTTCCGTTGCATCTAATGAAAACATTAAGTCAAAAACATTTTCTTGTGTTTCTTCAGGATTACAGTTTGGTTTATCTACCTTATTTATTACTACAATAGGTTTTAAACCCAAAGCGATGGCTTTTTCTAATACAAATCGAGTTTGAGGCATCGGCCCTTCAAAAGCATCTACTATCAATAAAACTCCGTCTGCCATATTCAACACTCGTTCTACTTCTCCACCAAAATCACTGTGGCCCGGGGTATCAATTATATTTATTTTTACGTCGTTATATTTTACAGATACATTTTTTGATAGTATAGTAATTCCTCTTTCTCTTTCTAAATCATTGTTATCCAAGATTAAATCCCCAACTTGTTGATTTCCACGGAAAAGTTTGCATTGATATAAAATTCTGTCTACTAATGTTGTCTTTCCATGATCAACGTGTGCAATTATTGCAATATTAATTATTTTGTGCATTTTTAAAATTGTGCAAAGTTAACATTTTTTCTCTTAATCTAATGTATTTTATTTGATAAGTAAATAATTATTTGATTTTGAAATAATTTAAAAAAAATATTTTATTGCGATTTTTTATAATTAAATACTTAATGTAAATTTAAAATAAATCTAATATAAAATTACATTCATTTCTTCAATAATTAATTGAAAGAACTTATCTTAGATAAACAGATTAAGGAATTTTTCTCCGTAAAAATGATATAAAATCAGCCATACTAAGAATCTTGCAACACGACCTATGAGCATAAGGATAGCACAAAGTTTTGGGTTTACTTTGTAGAAGCCGAGGGCAATTGAAAAAACGTCACCAAAAATGGGTGCCCAAGTTATTAACGAAAGCCAAATACCATATTTTTCTACTTTTGCTTTTTGTTTTTCTAATTTTTCGCGACTTACCTTAAACAATTTTTCTATCCATTTCCATTTTCCTAAGTAACCCAAAAAGTAAGATGTCATTCCGCCTAACCAATTTCCAAGGCTTGCAACAATCAGACATATAATGGGGTCTCCTTTTGCTAAAAGCATTCCCGCGAATAAAATATCAGAACTTAATGGAATTATTGTAGAAGCTAGAAACGACCCAATAAATAATCCTAAATATCCAAGTTCTAATAAAGACTCCACTTAATTATGGTTGTAATGATTGTTTAGTAAGTTCAATTAATTGAATATGAAAATCTTCTTTAATATTCTTAATCCCTAAATTAATAATTTTCAAGCATTTTAATCTATTTGCATCTGAAATATTATTTATGTTTTCATCAATAATCGAAGAAGACTCAATAGCAACTTGTACATTGTTTGAAACTAGCAATGTAGAAAAACAAGATAAATCTTCAAAAATAATTCTAGATTCCCATAAAAAATTCAAAAAATCTTTTAAATATTCGGATTTTTCAAATTTTAAGATATTATCTGTGATTATTGGAGCGATTTTTTTTGATTTTGTATCTGAGAACAATTTACCGATACTCTTTCTAATCTTGCTGTTATTGGATGAAAAAAATTTATTCATCAGAGGTAAAACTGCAAAGTCTCCACCTTGTTCTCTCAGTTGCTCAATAGTTTCTAAAACTACATTCTCATTTGTACTTTCTAAAAGATTTAGTAGTTGTTTTTGAATATTTGTTAAATTATTCATAATATTTATTTCGTGTCAATTATTCTAAATTCTGTTCTACGGTTTAAAGCGCGTCCTTCTTCTGTATTATTGTCGGCGATAGGTTTTGAGAATCCATATCCGAAATAACTTAATCTGTTACTGTCGATACCGGCTTTTATTAAATAGTCATAAACAGCCTTTGCTCTACTTTCTGAAAGTTTTTTATTGTAATCTACGCTACCGGAGTTGTCGGTATGTCCGCCAATTTCAATGATTATTCTTGTATTCTTATTAAGGTATTCCAATAATTTATTTAGCTCTATGTAAGATTCGGTAAGAAGGTCGCTTTTATCGAAATCAAAGAAAATATTTTTTAGTACAACAGCTTTTCCAATTTCGATAGGGTCGAGGGGAATGTTTAAGTAGAAAGGTTTTGATGAATCAATGTTTTTTAATGAAAAATTTTCAGAATAAAACAAATATCCTTCCTTTGTTACGTTAAATGCATAGTCATTATTTACAGGAAGAGCAACCAAATATTCTCCTGAACTTTCGCCAGAACGAATTGAAGTTTCAAGTTCGCCGTTAGCAATATTAATGAGGTCGCATTTAGCATATCCTATTCGTTGTAAATTTTTTGAATTATAAATGTAACCTTTCACGAATGTTACCATTGTAGGTTGAACAATCTTCGGAAGTGGAAAAGAAAAAATATCTAGGTCTTCTCCCCCAGCAGAAGAAGCGTACATAGCCATATCACCTTTGGCATTAACAATCATTGAGCGTTCTTCTCCTTTTGTATTAATTGGGTATCCAATATTTACAGGTTTTGTCCACTTGTTGTTTTCGTCTAATTTTGAGAAGAATATGTCTTGTCCGCCCATTCCTGGGTGACCGTCCGAAGCGAAGTATAATGTTTTTCCATCAGGGTGAATAAATGGAGAGACGTCGTTGTCTTCGGTATTTATTGGTAGTCCAAGATTTCTTACCGGACCGGCGTTCCAATTTTCGTCAAATTCTACTTTCCAAATATCTATTTTTCCATATCCACCAGGACGATTGCTGGCAAAATAAAGAGTTCTGCCATCACTCGATAATGAAGGGTTGCTTTCCCAAGCACTTGTATTAATGCTAGTCAAATTTATTGGTTCTGTCCAGTGACCATTTCGGAAAAACATTATATATAAATCACAACTTCCTTTTCCGCCATTTCGGTTACAACAAGTTACAACGCAAGTGTTACCATCTCCTGAGATACATTGAGCACCTTCATTTTGCTGAGTGTTAATTATACTTTGCATAGGAAAAGCTTTTCTGTATTCTAAGCTTGTTGAATCATAAAAAGAAACAAACAAATCTTCTTGAAAAGAGTCAGGATTGGAATTATTACTTCCATAACGAGATGGAATTTGGCGAGTGAAGACGAGTGTTTTTTCATCAACAGACAGTGATGGCCAATATTCGTCATATTGAGTATTAACACCGGTGCCTAAATTCTCAGGACGAAAATCAACAGGATTATTGAAGGCTTCATATGCAAAATCTATGAAAGTTTTCATTTTGTCAATTTTCATTAATTCTATTGTAGTGCTATCGGAGTTTTTTACAAAAATGTCAATATATTTTTTTGCATCATTGTAGTATCCGTTTTTATAAGCCATAAAAGCAATTTTTGCTACTAGCTTATCATCAAAAAAATTGTCGATATTGTAAGCGTTTACATAATGTTCATAAGCAAGTTCTTTTTTCCCAGAGAGATCATAAATTTCGCCAAGCATGTACTGTGCTTCCAAAAAGTTACTGTCAATGGAAATAGCTTCCAAAAGTTTTTTTGTTGCTTCTTCATTGTTTCTGTCGGCAGTAAAGTGCAAGGCTTTATCAAAAAGTTTTAATGCTTTTTTGTTCTTTGTATATTCCGAAGTGATTTGTGCGGAACAGATAGAAACAATAAATAATAATATGGTAAATATGTATATTTTTCTCATGATATTAAGGAATATTTAAAAATTTATGAACTTGTAGTGACATATTCCATTGTGGATTATTTTTTATATAATCAATAACAATTTCTTTCGTTTTTTCAAATTGGCTCCATTCGGGTTGCAGATAAAAGGCCATATTTTTATTTTTCACTTTTTTTCTACAAGTTTCAGCCCATATTAGGTCATCTTCTTCTGCTACAATAATTTTTAGTTCGTTTGCAATTTCAAAAAATATATCTTGTGTTTTTTTTTGTTTTTTAGGAGAAAGACAAATCCAGTTCCATTTTCCGCTTAAATCATGAGCTCCACTAGTTTCCAACAATAAATAAAAGCCGTTCTGAGAAGCAAGAGTGCAGAAGTCGTCAAAATTATAAATTAAAGGCTCGCCACCAGTAACCAGAATAGAGTTTGTTTTTGTGGTTTTTGCATTATTAATAATGTCTTGAATGTTTTTATAATTTGAATTTTCGGGGTTCCACGATTCTTTTGAGTCGCACCACCTACAAGCTAAGTCGCAACCTCCGAGACGAACAAAATATGTTGGTTTCCCTGTATTTGCTCCTTCTCCTTGAATTGAGTAAAACTCTTCTAGTATTGGAATTTTTTTTTCTTGCATGATTATTAATATGTTATTTCTTTCCAAATAAAAATATCATTTTTATTTTTAGGTCTGTAATTATCTAACCAAATAAAATTTTCTAACCTATATTTATCGCCAGGAATTTTGTCAATCGGATACATATAAGCATCGGTTTTGCCATATATCCAAATATGGTCTAATTCGTTGTTACGAATAAAAACCGTCATTGTATCTGTTGTAAGATAATTTGATTGTTTGTAATAATATACTACAGAATCTTTGTAGCTGTTATCTTCTTCAGGAATGTAATAAATAGTCTTAACATTGACAAAACAATTTATACTGTCCATTTTTTTGTCGGTAAGTGTTGCAATAATTTTATTGTCACAGGATACTTGATTATAAAAAGTGGAATCGATTTTCTCAATGATAATTGGATTTTTGTCGAGGTAGAAAAATTTGGGGTCTTTATTATGAAAGTATCCGTAGATGTGCTCTGCCTTTGCCTGTTTGTTGTTTTCTGCCCAGAGTAAAGGTGAATTGTAGAAATGGACAATGGAATCTAGTGAGAAAAAGCTCAGAGAGTCGCAACGTGCTTGAACGTCATCTTTAAATATTTGCACTTTGTTATATGCTCTCAGTAATTTATTTTTAGCAGAGTCTGCCGTAATTCTGATAGTGTCGGAATGCATAAATATGCTGTCGTTTTCTTTTGTCACATAAACCACACGCAGACTATCTGTAATCATTGCATTTTGTGGATTTTCGTAGTAATAAGCGTAATTTCCTGTTGCTTTAAGATTTTCAACAGTATCAACAACAGAAACGTTTTTAAATGCTTCTCCGAAAAGAATTTTTCTGTCGTAATAAATGCTGTCGCCATACAGATAATTAGTGCCGGAACGAAGCCACGCGTTTTCAGAAATTGCAGCAAAATTGTTACGAGTATCGTAAAATCCTTTTTCACAATAAATAAAATTTGAATCGGAAACGATGTCTGTTTTGCCAAAAAATTCGGCAATTTCGCTATCAATATTATATTTCATTGTGTCGCAATAAATATTATAATCCGGATTTGTTAATTTCACGGTATCTACTGCATAGTAATCTTTTTCATCTACATGGTAATAACCTCTTCTACTAACAAGTTTGTTAAGCGAATCGATAATAATACCGCCGTCATGGTAATATGCAATTTCTGTATTTCTGTCATAGTCGAGAAAATTTGTTATCAAATATGAATGGTAGTGTTTTAAAACTACCGAATCTTTCATTTCTGCTTTTTTTTCGTTACCGTTATATTGCAGTTCTTTACAGATAATTAACAAAGTATCGCCTCTTGTAATTTTTACATCTCCGTAAGCAACCATTCTATTGTCACTTTGAAAAAAATATGCGGAGTCGCAAAACATAAAGGCGTCATCGTGAGTAAAAACTACTTCGCCTAGCAAACGATTAGCATCAGCAACAATACTCTCGTCATATTCCATAGAATTGGAATGAATAATTTCAATGGTTTTCCCATCTTTTTCTTTATTTTCTTCTTGAGCGAAAATAAAATTTACAGATAGAAGAACTATTATTAAGAGAATAGATTTTTTTGTTATTTTAGTCATTCATTAAAACATCAATAATATCGTCAATAGTAATATTTTCGGCTTCTGCTTTATAATTTTTGATTATACGGTGACGTAATATCAGTTTTGCAACGGCTTTTACGTTTTCGATGTCCGGTGAATATTTTCCATTTAGAACAGCATGAGCTTTTGCTCCAATAATCAAATATTGAGAAGCACGCGGGCCGGCACCCCATTGCAAATATTTTTTTGCATGTTCGTGTGCGTATGTTGAGTTTGGACGTGTTTTTTCTACTAATTTAACAGCATATTCCAACACGTTGTCGTTAATAGGAACTTTACGTATCAAATTTTGGAAAAATAGAATTTCTTCTGCATTAAGAATTTGATTTAATTGAACTTCTTTATCTATTGTAGTATTTTTTACAATCTCAATTTCTTCTTTAAAGTTAGGATAATCTACCAAAATATTGAACATAAATCTGTCGAGTTGAGCTTCAGGCAATGGATAAGTTCCTTCTTGTTCTATTGGATTTTGAGTAGCCATAACAAAAAAAGGTTCGTCTAATTTATATTCGTTACCTGCAACTGTCACCGAACGTTCCTGCATAGCTTCTAGTAGCGCTGATTGTGTTTTTGGCGGTGTACGGTTTATCTCGTCAGCAAGAATGAAATTTGCAAATATTGGTCCTCTGATAAATTTAAATTGTCGGTCTTCTCCAAGAATTTCTGTTCCAATAATATCTGAAGGCATTAAATCCGGTGTGAACTGAATTCTTTTGTTTTTTAAACCTAGAACTTCTGCTATCGTATTTACCAACAAAGTTTTTGCTAGACCAGGAACACCAACAATAAGACAATGCCCACGACTGAAAATTGAAATAATTACTTCTTCAATAACATCTTCTTGTCCGTAAATTTTTTTACCTATTTCTTCTCGTAGTTCAAGATATTTTTTGCGAAGATTATCTACCGCTTCTACATTGCTCTGGAAATTTATCATAAATATCAATAAATATTTACAAATTTAATACTTTTTGTTTATTTTCGTCAATTTTTTATTTTTATGAAATAATAATAATGTTATTTTTGTAAAAAAAAATATGTTACAAAGAATCCAAACAATATTTCTACTTTTTGTACTAGTTTTTTCAATAGCTTTTTACATTTTCCCCACCGGTACTGTATTATTAAACGATGATATTGAGCTCTCTGTAAGACTTTGGGGTTTTAATTATCTTGACTCTTCAAAAGAATCTGTCATGATGCCAGGCTGGTATATGGTAGTGTTAAATGCTGTTATTACCTTAACAACTCTAGTTACCATAATACTATTCCGTCATCGTAGCCTTCAGGTAAGATTTTCTATATTTAATATTATCGTTCAATTAGGTTTTTTTGCCATGTTGTTTGTATATTTATATTTATGCAGGGAAACCGCAGGAGGAATTTCTTATCATACAAATCTCATGATCGTTTTTCCGATAGCTCAGGTAATACTTACAATTTTAGCAATAAGATCTATACTCATTGACGATGCTCTTGTGAAATCAGTAGACAGATTAAGATAAATGTCAAAAACAGTTAATATTGAATCCGACAATCATTTGTATTTATTTGGCATTAAAGCAGATATTAATGTCACAAATTTCTTATCATTATTAAATACTGTTTTAAAAGTTTCTTTTTACAAATTAGTAAATAAAGACGAAATATTGAAAAATTATCTTGTTTTTAAAGCAGACATCGGCAATTCTAATTATAAAATTATTGCTAAAACAAATTCTAATGAGATCTTTTTTTCTAAATATAAGGAACTAGACTATTTCTTTATTGGAAATTTTACTGACAATCAGGAAAAAGATAATATTTATAAAACTCTAAAATCTGTTGAGGATATAATATTTATTTCAGAAATAAATATTAAAGACATTAATAAGAAAAACCGCCAAATATTATTTCTGTAATGAGCGATTTAATTCAAAGACAAACATTTAAAGGAAGCCTTTACTCATTTGTGGGGGCATTTTTAGGATTTGTAAACACTGCTTTATTAATGCCAAAGGTTTTTTCTCCAGCTGAGATTTCACTGCCAAATACTTTAATCGCTGTCGCAATAATATTTGCACAAATAGGAACACTTGGCTTTTCTAATGTAATAAATAAAATTTTTCCTCAATTTAGAGATAAAGAAAATAAACACAATGGTTTTCCTTTCTTAATTTTATTGGTATCGGTTGTCGGCTCTCTAATATGTACTTTGTTATTTCTTTTCTTGAAGACTAATATTGCAGATATATATTCCGAAAAATCTCCTTTGTTTTCTGAATATTCTTATTTGCTCATTCCTTATATATTCATTTCATTATCTTATAGTTTATTATCAAATTATAACAGAATATTATTCAATGCTTCTTTTGCTATCTTTACGAAAGAATTTTTAGTAAGGGTTGTAAATCTGGTGATTATACTTTTATATTTTTTCGACATAATAAATTTTGAATATTTTATTATCTTCTATACTATCGCGTACTCAATTCCAAGTATATTAATATGTGCATTGTTAATTTATAACGGGAATTTTTCTTTAAAGCCTTCTTTTGAGATATTCAGGAAAAACGATAAATTATTAAAACAGATTCTCAGTGTTGCATTCTGGGGACTTATTGCAGGATTTGCCGGCACAACCATTTCGGAAATTAATAAGCCAATAATTTCGGCTGTCGTGGGAGAATCTGCTACAGGTATTTATTCGATTATGTTTTTCTTTGGAACAATGATACTAATACCTGGAAGGTCTTTGACAAGCATCTCCGGAGCGGTAATATCACAAGCATTCAAAGATAATGATATGCACAAAGTCGAAACTGTTTACAAACAAAGTGTAATAAATTTAACATTGATAGGCGTTTTGTTTTTTATAGGTATCTGGGTGAATATTGATAACATTATGCATATTTTGGGTCCACAATATGAAAGTGGACGTTATGTTATTTTCTTCACGGGACTTGGATATTTAATGCAAATGATGGCGGGAACCTCAGGAGAATTAATAAATTTTGGAAATTATTATCGGCAATTTACAGTAATAATGCTAGTGCTTGTGGTGTCGCTGGTAGGATTTACACTCTTGTTTCTATATTACACCGATTTGAATATTACTGGTGCAGGCTTGGCTTATTTTATAGCGTTTTTTATTTATTTTTGGATACGATTGGTTTTCATTAAAATAAAATACAAATTTCAGCCATTTAATTTGAAATTCTTTTTGATATTGATAATTGGAGTAATTTCTTTTTTTGTTGCATATATTATTCCAACAATTCCTAATTTTATCGTAGATACAATAATTCGTTCATCAATAATTTTGATTATTTATTGTCTGCCAATCTATTATTTGAAGATATCACCCGACTTGAATTCTTATCTTAAAAATGTTGTAACTAAAACATTTAAAAGGAAACAAAAGAAATAAATAATTTTGATAATTCAAAATAAACTATTATCTTTGCAAAATAATAAATCAACAGATGAAACAATATTTAGATTTAGAAAAGAAAAAAGAAATTTTCGAAAAACACGGGAAGTCTAATACAGACACAGGCTCTGCAGAGTCTCAAGTTGCCTTATTTTCATACCGTATCAATCATCTGACAGAGCACTTAAAATTGAACAAAAAAGATTATAGTACTCAAAGAGCATTGATAATGTTGGTAGGTAAAAGAAGGAAACAATTAAATTATCTCAAAGAAAGAGATATTGAAAGATACAGAGCTTTAATTAAAGAATTAGGCTTACGCAGATAATATATTTCTGCAGTTCAAATTTAAAATGTCTTATTTTTTAAGACATTTTTTTTTGTTCTTATTATATTTTATTACTTTTGTCCTTTATTATGAAAATTATTGAATTAGATACTGTCGATTCTACTAATAATTATGCAAAATCTTTTTTCTGCGGAAAAGAGGAATGTTTAATTTCTGCCAATATTCAAACTGCAGGTCGCGGTAATGCAAATAATTCTTGGCATAGCGAGTATAAAAAAAACATTCTTGTTTCATTTGTTCTTTTTCCAGAAATTGAAATAAAAAAATTCTTTCAAATTTCAATATTGGTTTCGCTCGCTGTTGTAGATTATTTAAAATCGAAAAATATTTTTGCAATGATAAAGTGGCCCAACGATATTTACGTAGGAGATAAAAAAATTGCAGGCTTATTAATTGAAAATACCCTCGGCGATACTTTTGTCACAAAGAGCATCATTGGTATAGGATTAAATGTAAATCAGAGTGTTTTCCCTGCATCTTTGCCAAATCCTATTTCAATAAAAAAGATTATAGATAAAGAAAGTAATTTGAGTGATGAAGTTTTTTCTTTAACTGAATTTATATTTAAAAAATTCAAGGAAAAATCGTCTTATGATGAGGACAAAAAGTTGTATTTAGAAAAATTATATCGCTTTCAATGTTTTTCTCATTTTATTGTTGATGGAGAAAATATTTTAGGAAAAATTATTGATGTTGATGATTTTGGTTTTTTAATATTAGAATCAGAAAAAGGGGAGATAAGGAAGTTTGCCCATAAAGAGATAATATTTATATAAAAAAAGCTGCCCGAGAGCAGCTTTTTTATAATTAATTAACGTTATTTTATTAAATAACACCTTGAGCAAGCATAGCCTTAGCAACACGCATAAAACCTGCAATATTTGCACCTTTAATGTAGTTGATAGATCCATCTTTTTGTTTTCCGTATTCAACGCACATATCATAAATATCATTCATGATTTTGTGTAATTTAGCGTCAACTTCTTGAGCAGTCCAATTGATATGAGCTGCATTTTGGCAAATTTCCAAACCTGAAGTAGCAACACCACCAGCGTTAACAGCTTTACCTGGAGCAAAAGGAATTTTTGCAGCTTGTATAGCAGCGATAGCAGCAGGTTGACAACCCATATTAGAAACTTCAGCAACATATTTAACTCCGTTTTTCAAAAGTTCTTTAGCATCTTCTTCAGCTAATTCGTTTTGGAAAGCACATGGACAAGCGATGTCACATTTTACGCTCCAAGCTTTTTTACCTGCAGTAAATTTAGCAGCAGCTGGGAATTTGTCAGCCATATCTTGAACTTTATTGCGGTTTGAAGCACGCATATCCAACATATAGTCAATCATTTCATTAGTAATACCGTTAGCGATTTCGCAAACACCATCAGGACCTGAAATAGCAACAACTTTAGCACCTAATTCGGTAGCTTTAATAGCAGCACCCCAAGCAACATTACCAAAACCTGATAAAGCAATACGTTTGCCTTCCATTTTGTCGTTTTGTTGTTTTACCATGCGTTCAACATAATAGATAGCGCCAAAACCTGTAGCTTCTGGACGAATCAAAGAACCGCCCCAACCATAAGATTTTCCTGTTAAAGCGCCTGTGCTATGTTCGCGTGCTAATTTTTTGTACATTCCATACATGTAACCAATTTCACGACCACCAACACCAACGTCACCTGCAGGTGAATCTTGGTCTGGTCCTATGTTACGCCATAATTCATAAATAAAAGCTTGACAGAAACGCATAATTTCTGCTTCTGATTTTCCTACTGGATCAAAATCTGAACCACCTTTACCACCACCAAGAGGTAGATTTGTCAATGAATTTTTGAAGATTTGTTCGAAACCTAAAAATTTCAACATTGATACATTAACTGCTTTGTGGAAACGGAATCCGCCTTTATATGCACCTAATGCAGCATTATATTGTACACGGTAACCTAAATTAGTTTGTACTTCACCGTTATCATCAACCCATGTTACGCGGAATGTGAATATGCGGTCTGGTTCTACCAAACGTTCAATAATTTTTGCTTTTTCAAATTCTGGGTGTTGATTGTAAACTTCTTCAACTGATTCCAATACTTCGCGAACTGCTTGTAAATATTCTACTTCGCCTGGATGTTTTTCTTCTAATTTTGTTAAAATTTTATCTACGTTCATTTTAAAAATTTATTAAACAAAGGTAACCCTTTTTTCCTTTGTTGTTCTATTTTTACACATATTATTTTACATATTTTCAACTGATATTTATCAGCTAAAAATATTATTTTTCTGTAATTCTTATAATAGCTTCTATTCCAAGCCGATAAGACAAGAGCCCAAATCCACTTATTATCCCACTACAAACAGGGGCAATTATTTCTACTTGTCGGAAAATTTCTCTCTTATGCACATTTGAAATATGTATAAGAATAACAGGAATTTTTATGTTTGATATACAATCTCTTATCGCAACGGAACTATGACTATAAGCACCCGCATTTAATACTATCCCTTTATATTTGTTCTCCGCTTCGTAGATTTTTTCTATTATCTTGTCTTCAATGTTTGATTGAAAATAGTCTATTTCGTATTCTTCTTGTAGTTTTTTGATGTAGTTATCAAAATTTTCTCTTCCGTAAATATTTGGTTCTCTATTCCCAATATTTTGAAGATTTATTCCATTTAATACTAAAACTTTCATTTTTTTGTTTTATACAAAAATAAACTATTTTTTTTTGTGTCCAACGATAGAGAAAAAATATTATCAAATTATCAAAATATTTTTGAAGAGTATTTTAATTACTTGCAATTTGAACGGAATTCATCCGACAATACCAGCGAATCATATTTGAGAGATCTAAAAAAATTACCAGAATTTCTTGATTTGACAAACAGTCTTGTTAATTATGAAGGAATCACACAAGAAATTTTAAGTAGTTTTGTAGAATATATTGCACTTATAGGATTGTCTGATAAATCTCAGGCAAGGCTAATTTCTTCTTTAAAGTCTTTTTTTCATTTTTTGCTAATAAATGATTATATCTCAGAAAATCCTTCTAAATATATAGAAACTCCAAGATTATCAAAAAAAATTCCTGTAATATTATCAGTAGAAGAAATTTCTAAAATCATAAATTGTATTGAAGCCGGAACAGAGTTTGGCCATCGAAATAGAGCAATAATTGAAATTCTGTACGGCTGTGGGTTACGTGTTTCGGAATTATCAAATCTAAAAATTTCTGACATTTATTTTGATGAGGAATTATTGCGTGTTATAGGAAAAGGGAATAAGCAACGGCTTGTACCTCTGGGCTCAAAAGCCAATCAAGAAATAAAATATTATTTTGAATCATACAGAAATTTTTTAAAAATTGCAAAAGGTCATGAAGATATATTAATATTAAATAGGAGAGGAAAACAAATGTCAAGAATTCAGATATTTAATATTGTAAAAGAAGCTTGTAGCAAAGCGGGAATTGAAAAGAATATATCGCCACATAGTTTCCGACACTCATTCGCGACTCACTTAATAGAAGGGGGTGCGGACATAAGGGTTGTTCAAGAAATGCTTGGGCATGAATCTATTACAACAACAGAAATATATACACACATTGATAGAGAATACTTAAGAGAAAATATTATTAACTATCATCCGCGAAGTTGATAATAAATAAAATAAAACTTTGTTTAATACAAAAAAAAATGTTAATTTTGAAGAAATATAATAATTAAAATACATAAAAATATGGCAAAAATAAAAGGAGCAATTGTAGTAGATAACGAAGCGTGTAAGGGCTGTGGAGTCTGCATTCCTGCATGTCCTAAGAATGTTTTGGATCTTTCTAAGGAAGTAAATGGGAAAGGCTATAATTATAGCTACATGAAAAATCCGGACGAATGTATAGGTTGTGCTGGTTGCGCAATGGTTTGTCCTGATGGTGTGATTACTGTTTATAAAGCGAAGTTTGATTAACGCTGAATTATTACTTAAAATTTTTAAAGATGGAAAAAGAATTAAGATTAATGAAAGGAAACGAAGCGATAGCAGAAGCTGTTATTCGCGCAGGAGCAGATGGGTACTTTGGCTATCCTATTACTCCTCAATCGGAAGTAATTGAGTATTTGATGGCAGAAAAACCTTGGGAACGTACTGGAATGGTTGTTCTTCAAGCAGAAAGTGAAGTAGCAGCTATTAACATGGTTTATGCAGGTGCTGCTTGCGGAAAACGTGTTATGACATCGTCTTCTTCGCCTGGTATCAGTTTAAAACAAGAAGGAATAACATATATAGCAGGTGCAGAGTTACCTTGTTTGATAATGAATTGTGTTAGAGGAGGCCCCGGTTTAGGTACTATCCAACCTGCTCAATCAGATTATTTTCAAACTACAAAAGGTGGTGGACATGGTGACTATCGTCTAATAGTATTGGCTCCTTCTTCTGTTCAAGAAATGTCAGATTTTGCAGAATTAGGCTTTGAATTGGCTTTCAAATATAGAAATCCTGTTATGATTCTTGCTGACGGTATTATCGGTCAAATGATGGAAAAAGTTGAATTAAAACCATCACGCCCACGTAGAACACAAGAAGAAATTATTAAAGAATGCCCTTGGGCTACTGTTGGAAAACCTAAAACAAGAGAACGTAATATTATTACTTCTCTCGATTTAGTTGCAGCAAATCAAGAAAAATTTAATTTGAAACTTCAAGCAAAATATGCTGAAATTAAGAAAAACGAAGTTCGTGTTGAATGTATTAAATGCGATGATGCTGATTATGTTTTAGTAGCTTATGGTTGCTCTGCTCGTCTTTGTATGAAAGCAGTAGATTTATTAAGAGCTAAAGGTATTAAAGTAGGTTTGGTACGTCCAATAACACTTTTCCCATATCCTAGCGAAGTATTGTACAAACTTGCAACAGAAAAATCCGTAAAAGGCTTCTTGGCTGTTGAGTTAAGTGCTGGACAAATGGTTGAAGATGTTGAACTTGCAGTAAAAAATAAAGCTATAGTAAAACATTTCGGTCGTATGGGAGGAATGATTCCAACACCGGAAGAA
The DNA here is from genome assembly GCA_964493875.1 of uncultured Bacteroidales bacterium. Lineage (GTDB taxonomy): Bacteria > Bacteroidota > Bacteroidia > Bacteroidales > ML635J-15 > Bact-19. The sequence goes on from CAZBPT010000018.1 coordinate 21,070, forward strand.
ATTGTTGAAGCAGTTGAACAAAAATTAATAGGAGGAAAATAAAATGACACAAGAAGAATTAAATCAAATCATAAAACCCGAAAATCTTGTTTATCAAAAAAGCAAGGTAATGACTAACAACACATTAAGTTTTTGTCCAGGTTGTGGTCACGGAACTTCTCATCGAATAATCGCTGAAGTGATTGAAGAAATGGGAATACAAGAACAAACTATCGGTATTTCTCCTGTTGGTTGTTCAGTGTTAATGTATCAATTTTTAGACATTGATATGCAACAAGCAGCTCACGGTAGAGCTCCTGCTCTTGCTACTGCAATAAAAAGATTGATGCCCGAAAGATTTGTTTTCACATATCAAGGTGACGGAGACCTTGCTGCTATCGGTACTGCTGAAACTATTCACGCTTGTAACCGTGGCGAAAATATTGTTATTGTTTTTATTAATAATGGTATTTATGGTATGACTGGCGGTCAAATGGCTCCAACAACTTTATTGGGTATGCCAACGGCAACTTCTCCTTACGGAAGAGACCAACATTTAATGGGTAATCCTCTTAAAATTACAGAATTAGTAGCTCAATTGGCAGGTACATATTACGTTACTCGTCAATCTGTTCATACTCCAGCAAATGTTCGTAGTGCTAAAAAAGCTATTCGTAAAGCTTTTGAAAATCAAAAATTAGGTATTGGAACAAGTTTTGTTGAAATCGTTTCTAATTGTAATTCTGGTTGGAAATTGACCCCAACAGCTGCAAATAAGTGGATGGAAGATAATATGTTCCCAATGTACCCTCTTGGTGACATTAAAGTGGATGGTAAATTAGTTAAATGATTAAATTTTAAAAAATTATGACAGAAGAAATAATTATAGCAGGTTTTGGTGGACAAGGAGTTCTTTCAATGGGTAAAATTCTTGCTTATTCAGGATTAATGCAAGGTCAAGAAGTTGCTTGGATGCCTTCTTATGGTCCTGAAATGCGTGGTGGTACTTCTAACGTTACTGTTATTATTAGTGACGACAGAGTAAGTTCTCCAATTTTAACCCAATATGATACAGTGATTATTCTTAATCAACAATCTATGGATAAATTCGAAAATTCTGTAAAACCAGGTGGAATATTAATTTATGACCCTAATGGAATTACTCGTCATCCAGAACGTAAAGATATTACTATTTATAAAGTTGAAGCTTCTCATGTTGCTACAGAAATGGGAAATCAAAAAATATTTAATATGATTGTTCTTGGTGGATTTTTGAAAATTAAACCTATTGTTAAAATGGAAAATGTTATCAAAGGTTTGAAAAAATCTATCCCTGAAAGAAATCACAAATTACTACCTCTTAATGAACAAGCTATTCAAAAAGGTATGGAGATTGTAGAAAAAGTAAGATAATTTCTTTATCTATGATAATAAAAAAAAGGAGGAATTTTTCCTCCTTTTTTTATGAATTTTTTAAATTCTTATTTGTTTTACAATCTTTCTAATTGTACTGTAAAGTGTCTCATTAAATTAGCTTCCCAAGTAATACGAACGCCACGAGTAACGCTTTCTCTACGATCATAAACATTCTTTAATGCAGCAGCAATAACGTCCATGTGATTATTGGTGTAAACACGACGACAAATGCAAAGACGCAATAAGTCAAGACCACCAAAACGATTTTCACGTGTAACAGGATCGCGGTCGGCTAATAAATAACCAATTTCACAACCACGAACACCAGCTTCCAAATACAATTCACATGTAAGAGTTTGAGCAGGAAATTCTTCTTTTGGAACATGTGTTAATACTTTGTCGGCATCAACAAAAATTGCATGTCCACCTACTGGACGTTGATAAGGAATACCATATTCGTCTAATTTTGATGCAAGATATTGAACTTGACGAATACGTGTGTCGAGCATATCAAATTCTGTGTTTTCATCTAAACCTACAGCTAATGCAGCCATGTCACGACCATTCATTCCACCGTATGTTAAGAATCCTTCGAAAGGAATACAAAATGCTTTTGCTCCTTCATACCAATCTTCTAAATTTGTAGCGATAAAACCTCCCATATTTACCAAACCGTCTTTCTTTGCACTCATTGTCATACAGTCGGCATAAGAAAACATTTCTTTTGCAATTTCTTTTATTGTCTTATTTGCATAGCCTTCTTCACGGGTTTTGATAAAATAAGCATTTTCGGCAAAACGTGCAGAGTCCATATTTACAGGTACTCCATATTTATGGCATAGTTCGCAGGTTTCGCGGATGTTTTTCATACTTACAGGTTGTCCGCCAACAGTATTATTAGTAACTGTTAATACCATAAAAGGAACATTGCCTTTATTTTCTTTCAAAATTTTTTCCAATTTTTCAAGATTTACATTTCCTTTAAAAGGCAATTCTATTTGTGTATTGTGAGCTTCGTCAATAGTTACGTCAATAGCTTTAGCTTTACGACTTTCGATATGACCTTTGGTAGTGTCAAAGTGAGCATTACCAGGAACAATCATTCCAGGTTTTACCAAATGTGAGAACAATACGTTTTCTGCTGCACGTCCTTGATGTGTTGGAATAACATAATTAAAACCTGTGATGCGGGTGATTGTATCTTTTAATTCAAAAAATGAACGTGCACCACTATAACTTTCGTCTCCCATCATTAATGCACTCCATTGGCGGTCGCTCATTGCTCCAGTACCTGAATCTGTTAAACAATCGATATAAACTTGATCTGCTCTTAATAAAAAAACGTTGTTATGTGCTTCTTTGAGCCATTTTTCACGCTCAGCACGAGTACTTTTGTGGATCGGTTCCACCATCTTGATCTTCCAAGATTCTGCAAAAGGTAATTCCATATATTTTTTTTATATACAAAGTTAACAATAATTTTTAAAATTATTATAAAAAATAATTAAATTTGTAAAAATTAAACATATGAAAAATTTAAAAACTAAATATTTAGGGTTAGATCTTAACAGCCCAATTATTATGGGTAGTTCAGCGATGTCTAAGAAAATTGATAATTTAAAACAAGCCGAAGCTGCAGGTGCCGGTGCTATTGTTTTAAAATCTTTGTTTGAAGAAGAAATAAATTATGAAATAGAAAAAATTATCGATGATAATTCTACTAATTTTTCATCTGCACACGACTATATTACTAATTACTCAAAATATAATGCTTTACAGCAATATTCCGATTTTATCAGTGCTGCCAAAAATGCTGTTTCTATTCCTATTATTGCAAGTATTAATTGTACTAACAATATTGAATGGGGACAATTTGCCTCTTCTGTAGAAAGTGCAGGTGCTGATGCGCTGGAATTAAATCTTAATATTGTTAATTACGACCCGACGGTTTCTGCTGCTGATATTGAAAATCAATATTATTCTATTGTTTCAAGTATTAAAAAAGCAACGAAACTTAATGTTGCCTGTAAATTATCTGATAACTATACTAATATCACTAATTTTATTTTTAATCTTAATAAATTGGGAGTAAAATCTTTTGTTCTCTTTAATAAATTTTTTCAACCTCTTATTGATATTGAAACTGAAAAAATAAAATCAGCAAATGTATTCTCTGATGAAAATGAGATTAAACGTACAATTAGAAAAGTAGCAATGATAAGTTCTGTTTTGCCAAATATAGAAATTTCTGCTTCTACCGGTATTCTTTCTTCTGATGCTGCTATTCAGGAAATTCTTGCCGGGGCAAATACTGTACAATTATGCTCTGCACTTTATAAAAACGGAATTCATGAGATTAAAAAATTTACTGACGAATTATTAAAATGGATGGATTCAAAAAATTATAATTCTATTGATGATTTTAGAGGAAAATTATCTTACAGAAATATTGATGACCCAAATCTTTATGAAAGATTCCAGTTCATTAAACATTTTACTACTTTAGAATAAAAAAATATTATATAAAGAGAAATCCGATTTTTTATCGGATTTTTTTTATTGGTTATAAATTTCTAAAACATTATTATCCAATAAATTACAATTATATGTTTTTGCAGAATAATGAGCAGGACCTTCCATAATAATTCCATCAATAAGAGAGAATTTGGAACCGCAATGCCTGCAAACCATTAATTGTAGAGAGTCCACAACGTCTAATATTGCATCTTTTTCGGATGCCATGTAAGTACAATTTCTTTCATATGCTATATATTCGTTTAGTGAATTACAATATAATATAACTCCAGAATACCCAAACTTTTCAGAAGATAAATAAATGTAATTCCCCGGAGTTTTAACTTTTTGATATTCAGGCAAATCTAAGTAAATTCTTTCATAAAAATATACAAATGGAATATTATCTTCTTTTTCGCATGAAAAAAACATAAAGGAAAATATTAATATAAGTATTATTTTTGTTATATATTTCATATATGAAAAGAATTGTAAATTTATTAATAACACTAATAACGTTTTTTATATTAATTTGTTGTACTAATGAATGTTTTTCTCAAAAATACAGTATTGACAATGAAAAAAACATGAAAACGTCAAGACGTTATTTTAGAAAAACAAAAGAAGACCGCATTGCAATAAAAAAAGACAAAGCCGAGAAGAAAAAAAAGAAGAAAGCTGAAAGAGCAAGAAAAAAATATCTTAAAAAATATCATAAAAAGGTAAGCGGTGGCGGTTCTGAAATAAATAACAAAAAGAAAGTTTATAAAAGAATGAAAAAAAGTCAAAGAGAAGCTAAAAAAAACAGACGATAACATGTTTGTTTGTTCTTTTGATTATTTTTCTTTTACGAATAAAATATTTTGTTTTTAAAAAAAAATGTTTTACTTTTGCAAACAAATAAAACATGGTCTGGTAGCTCAGTTGGATAGAGCAACAGCCTTCTAAGCTGTGGGTCATAGGTTCGAATCCTATCCAGATCACAAAAAAATATTCTATTTACACATAGAATATTTTTTTTTATTTTTTCACAATTAATGATAAGAATTTTTATAAAAAAAATATATCATTATATTTGTATCTACAAAGAATCATTTCTAATTTTGCTTTTTTTGCTCTAAAGAAATGTTTCCCCTTTTTTTTAAATTGTTGATTATGATAGAGTTCGCCCATTTACATGTCCATTCGTATTATTCTATATTAGACGGAATGTCTTCTATTGATGGTTTAATAAGTAAAGTTAAAGAAAGTAATATGAAAGCCATTGCTCTTACCGACCATGGAACCATGTACGGTATTAGAGAATTTCATAACAAAATTTCAGATTATAATAAGAAAAATAAAGAAAATCCAATTATGCCAATTCTTGGCGTTGAAACTTATGTTGCTCAACGTTCATACAAAATCAACAATAAAAGTTCCGAAAGAATTGAAGCGGTAGATAAAAGTGGCTGGCATTTAATTTTATTGGCAAAAAATAAAAAGGGATATTATAATCTATGTAAATTAATGTCTGAGGCTTATATTAATGGCTATTACGGAAAACCACGTATTGATAAAGAATTGTTGGAAAAATTCCATGATGGTATTATTGTAAGTTCCGCTTGCTTGGGTGGTGAAATCCCTCAAAAATTGTTGGGGAATGATTCCAGAAAGTTTGATGAGGACGACGATGTTGAAATGGGAAATGAAGACAATATTGTTATTTCAAAAGAAAATTATGATCATGCCGAAGAAGCTATTAATTGGTTTAAAAATGTTTTCCACGATGATTTTTATCTTGAAATCCAAAGACATAAAACCGATAAGGAAGGAGGAAATACAAATGTTTACAAAATTCAGCAAATTGTAAATCGTGCCATTTTGGAATTGGCAAAAAAAACCAATACAAAAATAATAGCTACTAATGACGTACACTTTGTGGAAGAAAACCATGCCGAGGCTCACGACCGTTTAATATGTTTGAGTACAAATAGAGATTATGACGATCCCAAACGTATGCATTATACAAAACAGGAATGGTTGAAAACACCTGAAGAAATGTATCAAATTTTTTCCGACATCCCCGAGGTTCTTCAAAATACTATGGAAATAGTTGATAAAATTGAATATTATGAACTGAGAGAAGACCCAATGATGCCGGAATTCGATATCCCTGAAGATTTTGCTACTTTAGATGATTACCGAAAAAAATATTCAGAAGAAGATTTGAGAAAAGAATTTATTACTCACGAAGGCGAACAAAGATATGACAAGATAGCAAAAACTTACGAAAAGGCTTTAAGAATAAAATTGGAATCCGATTATTTAACAAAGCTTGCTTATGACGGTGCAAAACTTCGTTATGGAGACCCAATTCCTGATTCTATTGTAAAAAGATTGGATGAGGAGCTTAATATAATGAAAACTATGGGTTTCCCTGGATATTTTCTTATCGTTCAAGATTTTATTAAGCAAGCTCGAAAAATGAGAGTATTAGTAGGACCAGGGCGTGGTTCTGCTGCCGGTTCGGTTGTCTCTTATTGCCTTACAATTACTAACATTGACCCAATTCCATATAATCTGCTTTTTGAACGATTCTTAAATCCTGACCGTATTACTTTACCAGATATTGATATAGACTTTGATGATGCAGGTCGTGGCAGAGTTTTGCAATGGGTTACCGAGAAGTATGGAAAAGATAGAGTAGCTCATATAGTTACTTACGGAACAATGGGTGCGAAATCTTCTATTAAAGACGTCGCCAGAGTTCATAAATTGAGTCTGTCCGAATCAGACAGACTTTCAAAACTTGTACCTTCAAGAATTAATGAAGTTGACGAGAGAGGGAAAGCTGTGAGCGTTAATCTTAAAAATTGTTTTAAATATCTTCCCGAATTTAAAGAAGAGTTGAATTCCAATAGACCTGAAATTGTTTCTACTCTTTCTTTTGCCGAAATGCTAGAAGGCACTGTTCGTCAAGTCGGCGTGCATGCTTGCGGTGTGATTATTGGAGCACAAGATCTTTCTAATTGTGTGCCATTGTCTTTTGCAAAAGATAAGGATACAAACGAGGATATTCTAGTAACTCAATATGAAGGAAAAGAAGTTGAAGGTGTTGGACTAATAAAGATGGACTTCCTTGGTCTTAAAACTCTTAGTATAATTTCTTCCGTTCTAAAAAATATAAAAAAATACCGAAATATTGATATTGATATAGATAATATTCCTATTGACGATATAAAAACTTATGAATTATACGGAGCCGGAAATACTGTTGGAACTTTCCAATTTGAATCTGACGGAATGAGAAAATATTTAAAAGATCTTCAACCAACAAAATTTGAAGATTTAATCGCAATGAACGCCTTGTACAGACCCGGACCTATAGATAAAATCCCAGATTTTATCGAAAGAAAACACGGACGACAAGCAATTTCTTACCCCTTCAAGGTGATGGAAAATTATTTGAAAGATACTTACGGAATAACTATTTATCAGGAACAAGTAATGTTACTATCTCGTGAACTTGCAGGTTTTTCAAGAGGAAAGAGTGATGAACTTCGTAAAGTAATGGGGAAAAAAGACGCATCAAAATTGCCTCCTCTTCATGAAGCTTTTATTAAAGGTGCTGTTGAACGTGGTTATGATGAAAAAAAATTAGAAAAAATTTGGGAAGATTGGGCAAAATTTGCTGAGTATGCTTTTAATAAATCTCATGCTACTTGCTACTCTTGGGTAGCTTATCAAACTGCTTATCTGAAAGCAAATTATCCATCAGAATTCATGGCTGCCCTTCTTACTCATAACCTCGATGATATCAAGGAATTATCGAAATTCATCGCCGAATGCCAAAGAATGAACATTACTGTTCATGGACCAAATGTAAATGAATCTTTTTTGGAATTTGCCGTTAAAGATGACAATTCCATTTCATTTGGAATGGCAGGTATAAAGAATTTAGGAGCAAAAGCTGTTGAAGCAATTATTGAGGAACGTGAAAAAAATGGAAAGTATAAAGATGTTTTTGACCTCGTTTCAAGAGTTGAATCTAAAGCTGTGAATAAAAAAGCTATTGAGACACTTGCTTATTCAGGTGCTTTTGACTGCTTTGATAATTTAAAACGCTACGAATATTTTACACAAAAAAAATCTTCAAATTCTAGTACTGACAATTCTGAAGCAGGCGATAATAATCTTAATTTTATCGATGATATTATTGCTTTCGGAAATGCTAAAAAAATTGCTTCCGCTCCTTCTTTATTTGAAAATGATGAAAATGCCCAGTTGCAAATCCCAAAACCTTATGATTTTTTACCATTTGGACTAGACGAGTTGCTTCACAAAGAAAAAGAAGTTGTAGGATTGTATCTTAGCGGTCATCCACTCGATATAGCAAAGATTTTCTTTGATTCGCTTAAACCCGATACAAAAATATCGGAATTACCCCAAAGAGAAGATAGTTGTGCAAGAAACTTTTCTATGATTGTCTATGTTACAGATATTGTAAAAAAAACTACAAAATCTGGAATGGCAATCTCATTAATAACAGTTTCCGATTATGAAGATGAATTTGAATTTTCTCTTTTTGGTAAAGATTATGATAATTTTTTCTATTTTTTTAATCCAAGAGCGATTTTATATATAAAAGCCAGCTATAATAAAGGAAAATCAAAAGGCGAGGAACGGATCTTCTTTAATCTTAATTCTGTTATTCCTGTCATTGAAGGAAATTTTAAACAATTAAACTTACGTTGCGATCTTTCCCTTATTAACCAGGAATTTTTAAAAGATTTTGAAGAAATACAACAAGATCACAAAAACTCCCCAAGAGCAAATACAAAAGTGCGAATTAACGTTTATGATAAAGATAATAACGAAGTAATAGATATTATTTCTCATTATAATTTTGCACTTACAGAAAAATTTATTAAATTTGTGATGAAATATTTCCCCGAAGGAAATTATAGTATAGAAGTTTAAATTATTTATAAACAACAATTATGATAGAAATTATTAATGAGAATTTTGATGAATTAGTGGTAAAATCAGCAGTTCCTGTAGTGTTAGATTTTTGGGCTCCTTGGTGTGGTCCTTGTAAAGCAATTGCACCTTATATTGAAGAACTTTCAGAAAAATATAAAGATAAAGCTCTTGTTGCTAAAGTAAATATTGATGATAGTGGAGATTTAGCTATGAAATTTGGAGTTAGAAATATTCCTACTGTTATTTTTTTGAAAAATGGCGAAGTTAAAGAAAAAATTGTAGGTGCCGTTTCTAAAGATAAATATGCTTCAGTATTAGAATCTTTATTGTAATATCTTAATGACTATTAGCGAAATACAAGATAAAATCGTTGCAGATTTTTCTTTTTTCGATGAATGGATGGATAAATATGAATATATTATCGAGATAGGCAAAAAATTAGCTCCTCTCGATGAAAAATATCATATTGAACAAAATCTTATAGATGGCTGTCAATCAAAAGTTTGGCTTAATGCCGAACTTGTTGACGGCAAAGTAATTTATACTGGCGATAGTGATGCCATTATTACTAAAGGTCTTGTCTCTTTGTTGATTTCTGTTTTTTCTAACCAAAGTCCTGAAGATATTCTTTCTGCAAATTTATATTTTATCGATAAAATTGGTTTACATCAGCATCTTTCTCCTACACGCTCTAATGGACTTCTTTCTATGATTAAACAAATAAAATTATATGCTCTAGCATATTCAATTAAAAAATAAATGGAAAAGAATAGTCCTATTAGAGAATTAATAATTAGCAGTTTAAAGAATATTATCGATCCTGATTTGGGTATTAATATTTTTGATTTGGGCTTAATTTATAATATTAATATTTCTGATACTAATGATGTTGTTATAGATATGACACTAACAGCGACAAATTGTCCTATGGCAGAAACCTTGATTGCTGAAGTAAATCAAAAAATAAATTTAATAACTGAAATTAATTCTCTTAAAGTAAATTTAGTTTTCGAGCCCTTGTGGAATCCTTCTATGATGAGCGATGAAGCTAAATTTCATTTCGATTTGCTCTAGTAATTTTCTATTGCAAACTCAACAGCTTTGTTTATTTGTGTAACGAATTCATAAGTTTTCTTAAATTCGTTCAATATGTTTTTTATTAAATTTTTATCTAATAAAAAATCATTTGTTATATCTTGTACCAACATAAAATCTTTTTGCTTAATGAGTTCTGCATAAGGGCTGTTTTCATCAAAGCTATAACCGTCTGTTTTGGGCATCTTTTTTAATTTGTTGCCAGTGTCAAGAGAGAAATTTTTTGCTTTATTCATATTTTCAAGGAACAAACTACCATTGCAGTCTATTTCTTCACGAACACTTTTCAAAAACATTGTACTGGGTTCATATAAACCCGAGCATAGAATGTTCCCCGACAAAAAACCTTTTGTTATTGGCTGAATATGAAAATAATATCCTGCAAAACCCGATTTTTTCCCACCACGACAGATATAAATCCCAATATGTGTTTTGTATGGAGTTTTGTCGTTACTAAAACGAATGTCGCGATAAATTCTATATGTGCAGTCTCTTAGTGTAAGTCCCATTACAGTATTGTCGAACAGCGATATGCCGTCAATTAACTGTAAAGCAATTTCATCAGTTTTTTGCTTTACTCTTTTATAAGTATTTTTGTGTTCGTCGAACCAATTTTTATTGTTATTATGATTTAACTCACTAAGGAAATCAATAACTTCTTGCATAAAATATTATTGTATATTGTTCAAATATTCATCAAAATCTTCGAGAGTAAAGGCGTCATCCAAGTTGAAGTAACCAGAATTTGTTCGGCGAAGTTCATGTAAATAAGCACCATTGTTTAATCTTTTTCCAAAATCATCTGCCAATGAGCGAATGTAAGTTCCTTTGCTACATTCGATACGTAGATGAACGTATGGCATTTCAATTTTTTGAATTTGAATCTCAGAAATTGTAATGCAACGTTTGTCTAATTCAACTTCACGACCTTTTCTTGTGTATTCGTAAGCTCTTTTTCCATCTTTTTTTATTGCCGAATAAATAGGAGGGCTTTGTAGCGATGTTCCTTTCATGGACTCTATTGCTTCTATAATTTGAGCTTCAGTAATTTGGCTGTAATCAAAACGTTGGTCGATTTCTTTTTCCAAATCAAATGATGGAGTAGTGGCACCCAAGCAAAATACTGCCTCATAGATTTTTTCTCCTTGTTGAATTTCTTCAATCAATTTGGTGTATTTTCCAGTAGTAAGAATCAATAATCCTGTTGCCAAAGGGTCTAATGTGCCGGCATGTCCGACTTTTATTTTTTTTAATCCGTACTTTTTGCAAATTCTATTTCTAACTTTGTTGACAACATTAAAGGAAGTCCATGTTTTTGCTTTGTCAAAAATAATTATTTCACCGCGAATAAAATCCGGTGTCTTTGTATCTCTTGTTAAGTGATTTAGCATATTAAACTATAACATAATAGGAATATACCCACAATTAAACAATATATTCCGAAGTAAATAATCTTTCCTTTTTTAACTAAATTTATCATAAATTTACAGGCAAAACAGCCAACAAAAAATGCAGTTACAAAAGCAATAATTAATGGTAACAAATCAACATTGCCACTGTTTCCTGATTTTATGATTTTTATTATTGTAAGAAATGTTTCTCCTAATATTGGTACAAGTACCATAAGAAATGAAAACTGTGCAACATTTTCTTTTTTGTTTCCCAAAATAAGTCCTGTGCCAATTGTTGCTCCACTTCTTGATAATCCTGGGAGTACTGCTATCATTTGTGCTAAACCGATAATAAAAGAATCTAAATAGCTGATGTTTTCTTTTTGTCTATTTTTTGCAAAGTATGCAAATGTTAATAATAAAGCTGTTACTATTAAGCAAATTCCAACGATTAACAAACC
>CAZBPT010000018.1:32990-38546 GCA_964493875.1 uncultured Bacteroidales bacterium
GAATTTTGTTCTACAACATTTTTCTTTTTAAATTTCCACATAATAGCAAAAATTTCAACACAAAATCCTATCAAAATTACTATTGGAGCAACTGTTATTCTCATGGCATTATATATTTCAGGATTATAAATTGTACGATCTTCGGACTTTCCTCCTGATAATAGAAAATATCCAATAACAATAATTGCAAAACCGATAGCTAATAAGATGTAATTTTTTTTAGATAATACAAATTCCTGCTTTTTTTCTTCAATAGAACTTGCTTTTACTTTATTATTGTTTTTTTTATTTTGTGCCATTTCTTTATTTTATACAAAATTACAATTTTTTATTCTATTTTCAAGTATTTTTTTTATTTAATGAACTTTAATTGAAATATTAAAAAAAAATATTAAATTTGTGAATAATAATTGTTATGGAGAATATAGTATTCGGAATACGTCCAATTTTAGAAGCAATCCGAGCTGGCAAAAATATCGATAAAATTTTAATTTCAGAGAAATTGATTGGTGAACTGAGTAAGGAACTTTTTGCCGAAATACGTAATAATAAAATTACTACACAATATGTTCCTCCCGAAAAAATAAATAAACTGTGTACAAAAAATCATCAAGGTGTTATTGCATATATTTCACCCATTGAATACTACGATATTGAAAAGTTAATTCAACAATCAAAAGAAGAAGGAAAAAATATTTTGTTGGTAGTTTTAGATGGTGTTACTGATGTACGAAACTTTGGAGCTATTGCAAGAAGTTGTGAATGTGCAGCTGTTACAGGCATTATTCTTCCAAAACATGGCTCGGTAAAAATTAATGATGAGGCTATAAAAACATCTGCAGGAGCTTTATTTAATATTCCTGTTTCTAAGGTAGATAATCTTACAGATACTGTTTATTTATTGAAACAGTATGACATTCAAATTGTTGCAGCAAATGAAAAAGCAGATAAAATTATTTACGATTGCGATTTTAAAAAAGATACAGCTGTAATTTTAGGTTCAGAAAATATAGGTATATCTAAACAATTATTAAAAAATGCTGATATTCTTGCAAAAATTCCTATTCAGGGGAAAACAAATTCTCTTAATGTTTCTGTTTCAGCTGCTGTATTCCTTTTTGAAAGTATACGTCAAAGATTTTATAAGATGTAATTTTTTCGTTACATAAATTATTGATATTTACAAATTTTATAGTTTTTTGTCAATAATTAACAAAATTTCATTAATAGTTGCTTTTTTAAAAAAAAAGTTATATATTGATTGCGTAAATTTTGAGGATAATATTAAATAATACGATGAGATATGAAAAAACACACATTTGAATATATTATTAAAGCATCTCCAAAGATTTTATTCAATAAATTAACGACTAATGCCGGACTGCAGCAATGGTTTGCAGACAAGGTTTTTGAAAAAAACAATATCTATACTTTCGTTTGGTTGAATGAAACTTTAACTGCAAAAATTGAAATATGGAATAGTAACCTTGTTAGATTTTTTTGGCAAGACAATAAAGATAATCCATATATTGAATTTAAAATTGTTACCAATGAGTTAACAAATGATTTAACTTTAATAATCAGTGATTTTTCAAATAAAGATTCTGAATTCAATAAAGATTTTTGGGACGTTGTTATCACAGAATTAAAATATGCTGTTGGTGATTACAATAATTTTTAATCGAAATCCATTTTGATATTTTTTTTTAAAAACTTGATAGAAACAAGAATAAGAAGACAGTAAAGCTAAAATGCTTGCACCCAATAATTTGAAAAGATATTTGTAAAAAATTAATCAATATTTTTCACAATTTTTTTGCAGAAAAATATTTATTTTGCTTATTAATTCAAAATATAAAAGTTGTAGGATCCTACGGAGACATCATATCGTCCATCATGAAATGATATCGGAAGGTTGTTTGAATATGTTTGAAAATCAAATTTTCCTGCAATAATACTTTTTACGTTGTTGTTATCCAAATACATTTTCTTTACTGCTGTAACTTCAAAATTGCCACTGATAATTTCTAATACTTCATCATTATATTTTACTATACAATCACTTGTTCCTGAAGCTAAATCCTTATTCAAATTCTTGAAACAACTAAGATCTTTATAATTCGTTGGTACATAACCAGGAAAAATAAATTGTAATGAGCTCGTTTGTGGAATTTCATAAGAATAATAATTACTTGCTGATGTTGAAAATGTAAAGGTTGTTGTATCGTTTTTTATAGTAATTTTTAGTGGCACAGTATAATTGTCTGAAAAAAGCGGCTGTCTGTCAATCATAACTCCGAAAGTATTATATCCGGATTCTGAATATGCCGGTAAGTTTGTGTAAACAGGATCTTGGATAAATATTGAATCTTCAAATGATCTTTCTATGTCTTCTTTTTCACATGATTGGATTAAGAAACTAATTCCGAAAGATGAAATTATCATTAATAAATATGTAAATATTTTTGTTGCTTTGTTTTTCATATCTTTATTTATTTAATGGTATAACAATTGATGCTTTAAAATTTGCATTTGGATACGAGCCGTTTGTTAATAAGTAATTTTCAGAATAATAATATGCTGGGAAGTCAAAACCGATTTTTCCGTGAACCTTATCAATTTTTCCAACTCTTAACATAAGTCCTACGGCGCTACTCCACGAATAATCATTAATTTTCACTGCTTTTATTGCATCTGCTGCTTCATTTTTTATTTCTTTCATTGATGGGTCTGTAAAATCAAATGAAATAACTGAGTATATTTTGTAGCTAAATTCTGCACTAATATCTAAATCTAATCCTATATATTTTTTGTCTAATAGCCGAAATGTAAGAACAACAGGTATTCCTAAATACGTTTTGTATTCACTAATTTTATTAACGTTAGCATAATAAACACCAGTTTCATCATCACGATACTTAATCTGAATTGTAGAACTAGACGAATTTGAATACAAGCCGTCAATAAAATAAAATCCTTGAGTTACGCGTAATCCTGATGAAATTAATATTCTTGGAAAAACCATGTAATTCAATCGAGCTTCTACATAAAAGCTTTTTGAATCTGTAGTCAATGAGTAATAATTTCCGTAACTGTTATTTAATACTTGTCGTATTGCAGGTATTTCACGAATATATCCGTCATCGGCGACAGAATTAACCATTAGCTCCAAACTAAGTTTTTTTGTTTTTACAGAATCATTTTGTGAAATGGAAAAAACAGAAAAACCAATTAAAAAAAGACTAATTAAAAATGTTTTTTTCATAGTAATAATAATTATTTTACAAAATTACATAAATTTTATTATTTTTTGTAAAATAATTTAGTTATGATAATTTTTTTATGGTGGTATAAATCAAGTAAATAGGCAGTGTAATTAACAGGTAAAAAAATTATTCGTTAATATACAGTTCTATTAAGCCTTCAGGTGAAGAGAGATAAACTTCTTGTTTTTCATCATCAATTTTGTCAATAAAATTTTCACTAAAGGGCAATACAATTAATTTTTGTTTATAAAAAACTTCTAGAACAGGATTTCCAGGAATAAAATTAATTCTTTCAATTTTTCCGATATAACCAAATTTTTTATCAAAAACTTTATAATCTGTTAAATCGGCATCAACAAGTAATTCATCGTCAGAAGATTCTGGCAAATCATTTTCAAAAATTAATAAGGGAAGATTTTTTAATTTTTTAGCGTCTTCTTCTGAATCAATATTTTTTAGTTTTAAGACACTATTTTGTTTGTTATGAATTTCTTCAATAAAAAAAGGAACCGGTAGTTCATTTATTAAAACGAATACCGGTACATTTGTATCTAATTTATCAATTTGAATATTATCAAATAGAGATATTGACAATTCTCCTTTAACTCTGAACGGTTTAACAATGTAGCCTATTTCGGTTAAGGTTTTATTGTCAAAAACCATAAAAACTATTCAGCGGTTTTTTCTTCTGGAGTTTCAGCAACAACTTCTTCTACATTTTCAGCAGCTTCTTCTACATTAGCAGCTGTAATAGCTTCGATTTCTGCTAAACGTTTTTTTGCAATTTCGCTAGCTCTTTGTTCGCTAATTTTTGCTTCAGCTTCCAAAATTGATTTTTTATTGCTGCGTTCTTTAAGTTGTAAGTCGCTAACTTTATTTCTGATTTTTTGTTCTTTTTCTTCTAGCCAAGCGTTAAATTTTCTTTCAGCTGTAGCTTCGTCAAAAGCACCTTTTTTAACACCATCATAAAGATGTTTTTTCATAAGAACACCTTTATAAGACAAAATACGTTTTGCTGTGTCACTTGGTTGTGCTCCATTATTAATCCAATACATTGCCTTGTCAACATCTAAATTAATTGTTGCTGGGTTTGTCATTGGGTTATAAGAACCAATTCTTTCGATAAATTTACCATCACGTGGTGATCTGCTATCTGCAGCTACAATGTAATAATAAGGTCTTCCTTTACTTCCATGTCTTGATAGTCTAATTCTAACTGCCATTTTCTAAATTTTTTATTTGTTTATTAATTGTTTATGGTTTCTCGAACCGCCGCAAATGTACTGCTTTTTTTTCTTTTTTCAAAATTTTTTCACTTTTTCTTTTTTTCTTTTTTTAATTTGTATAAATTTGTAGATATTTTTATATGATAATTGAGACAATTAACAGAATAAAACAAATTGCATTAAAATCTCTGGACAGATTTTACAATCTAACAAAAAAAATCATTATTCCTGGTTTTAAAGGTAATTCTTTGTATTATGTTGGGTCTTTTTTTATCAAAGGAATAAAAGAAGGAACTATTGGAATTCGTGCATCGAGTGTTGCCTTCAGTTTTTTTATGGCAATTTTTCCAGCATTTATTTTTTTATTTTCGTTGATACCCTTCATTCCGATTGATGGATTTCAAAAAGAGTTATTTTCTCTATTAAATTCTGCCTTACCAGATCAAGCTTCTGCGTTATTTGAAAGTACAATCTCAAATACAATTAAACAACAACGTGGTGGTTTGCTTTCAATCGGGTTTTTGCTATTAATATATTTTACTTCGAATGGATTTGCTTCTCTTATTGGAGCTTTCAACGCAAGTTATCACACAATAAAAGCTCGCAATTGGTTTAGTGAAAGATTGGTTTCCATAATACTTGTTTTTGTTGTCGGAATTTTATTGATAATTGCAGTTTCATTAATAATTTTAGGATCGTTTCTATTTTCAAAAATATTAGTACTATTTCCTTTTTTAGATAATATTTATGTCAACATATTATTTGAAATTTCAAAATGGCTATTGATAATATTGATATATTTTATTGTAATT
The DNA here is from genome assembly GCA_964493875.1 of uncultured Bacteroidales bacterium. Classification (GTDB taxonomy): domain Bacteria; phylum Bacteroidota; class Bacteroidia; order Bacteroidales; family ML635J-15; genus Bact-19. The sequence continues at coordinate 38,295 of CAZBPT010000018.1, forward strand.
TCTATAATGTACTATGTTGCACCTGCAAAAAAAGCTAAAATAAGATTAATAACTCCTGGAGCAATTTTTGCTAGTTTTTTTCAAATAATATCTGTACAAGCATTTTCATACTATGTTACAAATTTTGCCAATTACAACAAATTATACGGATCTATTGGTACTATTATCATCGTAATGATGCTTTTTTACATTACTGCATGGGTGTTAATTTTGGGATATGAACTTAATATTTCAACAAATTCTATTGAATAT
>CAZBPT010000019.1:0-10539 GCA_964493875.1 uncultured Bacteroidales bacterium
CTGTACATACTCAATGAAGGTACACCTATACAAGCAATATCAAAAGCAAATCCTGTATCATCTGTATAATTATCTGCATATAACTTTATTGTCAAAGCTCCATTTGATGCAGTAGAAGTAATTGTTGATAATGTTCCTGATCCTGAAAGAGTTTGAATTGGCGTCGTTGTTGTTCCTGCACCATCATAAATATAGATATAATCGTAACCTTGTTCTACAGCATAAGTTCCTGAAATAGAAATTTTATTTCCTGTTGTTTCAGGATATAATATTGTATAACCTTCTTGTACTATACCTAATGATCCCGAATAATTTCCGGTGGAACCTCCATTATCATAAATAGTACCTTCACAAACATTATAAGAATTATTGCCTGTAATAGGAACTTTCATTTCTGTAACAACATTAATAGGTTCAATACCTATCAATATTGATTGTCCGTCATTCAAAGCTATAGCATCTTCTCCTACTAATGCAGAAGACGATAAATTGTTTACCGAATAAAAACCATTACCACCATACGGTCCCCAACCCCAATTCATATAAAAATTATCACTTGAATCATATCCAGAACAAACCCATGCGTGTCCTGAGCCTGAAGATTCTTCAGAACCGGTATATAAAACAGGACGACCTGCATCAAATTCTGTTTTCAATAAATTTATCCATTGAGTTTCTGAAACATTATCATTAGGAACACCAGAATAATTATCCCTATAATAACTTGCTATTGTTGTTTTATATTTAAAATAAGTTGGAAAAGCATATTGAGAAGAATTGGCATAATATGAAGACCCGTCATACGAATTAGAATAAGCACCGCTACCATCAACTCCGTAACTCATATTAACAGAAATGCCACAATGATACATTAATGTTGCAATAGCATTTTTACTAGTTGAAGAACTCGAAGCTGTCAAATTATTTGGCATATTAGACCAATCATAATTAGTATTCCCAAAACTAGCGGACAAAGTACCTCCAACAGGAGAAGAGTAAGAATGAGATCCTACACCTTGCGTTGGCCAATTCCAATATTTCATTATCTGTGCCATTGCTGTAGCAACACAACCAGCAGGACATTGTTGTCCTTCACTAGACGGACATAATTGATTATAATAAGGACTTTGGTTCCACGTTGTTGTCAATAAATTTGTAACAGCTTTTGGAGTATTGTTATTCGGTTTGTATTTATTAAGAATATTATCCCACAAGCGAGAAATTTCTTTTGTTGCAACACCATGTTTATCTACAACGGCTTTAATTTGTTTTTTATAATTATTCAACCAATATTCTAAACTTGGGGACAAATCATCAACATTAATATTATAATCTATCGAATAAGCCAACAAAGGTTGAACTGCATCGTCAGCAGAAATGATAACAAATCCGTTAGGAGACACTGTAAAAATATAAAAAGCAGGGATTTCTTGATTTTCTGAAGATAAATCACTTTGAAATACTGAAGTATAATTTAATTTTAATTTTGGAGATGATATTCCTTTTTGTTTAAAAAAATTTTCTGCTGCATTTTGTGCTGTTTCTGTACTAACATTTTTAGAATTTGCAATAAGAACTAAGCATAAACAGATAATTATAAATTGTAGTTTTTTCATATATAAATTAATTATATAAAATTAATATTTTTTTATCAAAAAAAAAATAGATAATTTCACTTATTTCTTCTTAGTCATAAAATATAATCATAAATTATATTTTCATATTTATAAATAATTATCTTCAAGATAATCAATTATATCAGAAGCAACTTCCTTTTTATCTTTTAACGGAAATGCAGTTGTTTCATGCTTTTTATTAATAATAGTGATTTTATTTGTATCGGTATTAAAGCAGGAATTATTATCTTTCAGTGAATTTAGAACAATAAAATCGAGATTCTTTTTTTCTAGTTTGCTGATAGCATTATTAAGTTCGTCATTGCTTTCAAGAGCAAATCCCAATAATATTTGATTGTTCCTTTTTATTTCTCCCAATTTGGCAGCAATGTCTTTATTGGGAATTAAAGTCAAATTGAGATTTTCGTTTCCGCGTTTAATTTTTTCTTTTTGTTGATTATCCACAGAAAAATCTGCAACAGCTGCAGACATAATTGCAATATCATTTTCAGGGAATAATTTTACACAAAAGTCATACATCTCTTTAGCAGATTCCACATTTATGATTTTCACATTATCGTATTCTAAAGAGATATTCACTGGACCGGAAATCAGAGTAACATCAGCACCTCTGTCAGCACAAATTTTTGCTATGCTATAGCCCATTTTTCCTGACGAATAGTTTCCGATGAATCTTACCGAGTCGATTTTTTCATAAGTTGGACCTGCAGTTATAAGTATTTTTTTATTTTGTAAGCTTTGTTTTTTTGCAAAAAAATTATTTAGTTCTGAAACTATTATTTCGGGTTCTGCCAATCTGCCTTTACCGGATAGACCGCTTGCTAGTTCACCATCTTCGGGTTCAATAAAAGATACGTTTCTTTTTTTTAGCAAGTTGATATTATCTTGTGTTGCAGGATTATTATACATATCCACATCCATTGCTGGAGCGACAAATACGGGGCAACGAGCAGAAAGGAAAGTAGTTAACAGAAGATTATCGGCAATACCTCTGGCCATTTTTGCAATAGTATTGGCGGTAGCTGGTGCAATTAAAAAAGCATCAGCCCATAAAGACAAGTTTACGTGTGAGTTCCAATCGCCATTTTCAGGATTATAGAAATCTACTAAAATTGGTTCTTTTGCCAACGTTGCTATTGTCAGAGGAGTAATAAATTCTTTACTTAAAGGAGTCATTAAAACTTTAACATTAGCCCCATTTTTTTTGAGAAGTCTCACAATAATAGCAGCCTTATAAGCAGCAATGCTTCCTGTTATTCCAAGAATAATATTTTTGCCTTGAAGCATAATTGATAAAAAAGAAGATTAATAAGATTGAGAATCTTCCTCTTCAGGTCTTGTAACAAAAAGTTCACCATCAACTAATTCTTCTAAAGCGATTAAAGATGGTTTTGGCAATTTTTCAAAATATTTTGACAAATCTATTTGTTCTCTGTTTTCGTGATATTCTTCAAGATTGTCATTATTCGTAGATGAGTATTGGCTCATTTTTTCTGTAATTTCATGTTTTAATTCACGACTTATTTCATTTGCTCGTTTAGAACAAACTACAACTGATTCATAAATATTACCCGTAATTTGAGCAATTTCATTAATGTCTCTTGTTTTAATCGTATCCGATGTTTTTTTACTGTCCATTGTGTGTTTCTAAAAATTTTAATGAATTATTATAATATTTTTCAGCTTCTTTTATTTTTTTTGATTCAGGGAAATTATCAATAAAAGCAAAATAAGCATCTATTGTATTTTTATATCTTTCTTTTTGTTTTTTGGCTACGCTGTTCCCAGCTAATAGGTAAGAAGATTTTAGAATTGTAAAAAAGATTTCTTCTTTGTGTTTTGAGTCGGGATAATCTAACAATACGTTTTTCAATGCTACTACTGAAGCTTTATAGTCGCTAATAGTAAAATATAACATAGCATTATTGAAGGCTTTGTCTTCCAATTTTCCGGTTAGATGATCAATATATTTTTCTGCTTCTTGACGTTTATCTGAATTTGGATAATTTTCAACAAAATATTGTAACTCTTCGATAGCTCTTTTCGTATCTGTTTGGTCTAACTTCAACTCGGGAGACAATAAATAATAGCAATAAGCTGCCATATATTGACATTCTTCCCGTTTATTTGAAACAGGAAATTGACGATTAAATTCTTTAAAAAGGTAACCTGCCAAAGTATATTCGCCGATACCAAAAGATGATTTGGCATAATAATACCAAGTATTTTCAGCTTTATCGGTACCACGAAAAACTGTTCTCATTTCTTCAAAGAGAGCTTGTGAACGAGCATAATCTTCTTTTTCGTAATAAACTAAAGCTTGTGCATATTTCTTTTCATAGTCAGCACTTTTCATTAATTTTTTGTAGTTATTACAAGAAGACAACCCAAGAAAAATTAGAATTATAATAAATAAGAATCTGGTTTTTAAAATCATTGTGCAAAGATAAGAATTTTATATGAAATTTTTGTTATTTTTTTTATATTTATTTAATAAGTAACATCAGTAAGGAATAATGCGTTCGCCGGAACAGATTGACCTGCGTCCTGGCGGTTTTTTCGTTCAATAATTTCTGCAAAATCTTCAACAGAAATTTTCCCCTTCCCTACTTCAATTAAAGTTCCGACAATTGCTCTCACCATATTCCGCAAAAATCGGTTTGCTGTTATTTCAAACTTTATACAAGAGTTTTCAATCACAAAAACCGAAGAGTAAATAATACAATTATTTGTTTTTACATCGGTATGTAACTTCGAAAAACTTGTAAAATCAGTGTATTTCTGCAATAAATTTGCAGCTTCCTGCATCAAAGCAACATTTAATTTTTGAGGAACAAAGTAAGAATATTCCCTATAAAAAGGATTTTTTTCGTTAATTATGAAATAATTATACGTTCTTGTTTTTGCAGAAAAGCGAGCGTGAAAATCATCTTCGCACGGAATGATTGAATTAATAAAAATAGAACTTGGCAAGTAGCGATTTAAGGAATATAAAGAATTATTATCGAAATTATAATCCGAGTCGAAATGGCAAAAATATTTTTTTGCATGCACACCGGTATCTGTACGTCCGCAGCCCACAATTTCGAGTTTTTCTTTGAAAAGAAGCAAAAAGGCATCTTCAATAGTTTGTTGCACAGAAATAGCATTTGGCTGACGTTGCCAGCCAAAAAACAATTTACCATCAAAAGACAATTGCATTTTATACCTCATTCAAAATACTTAGAGTAATGATATTCAATTATTATGGAACGTCAATTTTATTAATAATTTCGCTAATAATTTCTTCTGTAGTAATATTTTCTGCTTCAGCTTCATAAGTAAGACCAAGTCTGTGACGAAGAACATCTCCACAAATTGATCTAATATCTTCGGGAACTACAAAACCTCTTCTGTTAATAAAAGCAAATGCTTTTGCAGCAAGTGCCAAATTTATGGAAGCACGTGGAGACGCACCGAAAGAAATCATATTTTTCAATTTTTGCAAAGAATATCTCTCTGGATAACGGGTGGCAAAAACAATATCCAAAATATATTTTTCGATTTTTTCGTCTAAATAAACATCTCTTACGACAGCACGTGCAGATAAAATATCTTCAGGTTTTAATAAGGCTCTTACAGTTGGCATTTGAGCTGCTAAATTTTCCCTAATAATCATTCTTTCTTCTTCAAATTCAGGATAAGAAATTTTTAATTTTAGCATAAATCTGTCAACTTGTGCTTCCGGCAGCGGATAAGTTCCTTCTTGTTCAATTGGATTTTGTGTAGCCATTACCAGAAAAGGTTTTTCCATTGGATAAGTATTTTCACCAATAGTAACTTGTCTTTCTTGCATAGCTTCCAACAAAGCCGATTGAACTTTTGCAGGAGCCCTATTTATTTCGTCTGCTAGAATAAAATTTGCAAATACAGGTCCTTTTTTAACTAAAAATTCTTCTTTCTTTTGGCTGTATATCATAGTCCCAATTAAGTCTGCTGGCAATAAATCGGGAGTAAATTGAATTCTTGCAAATTTTGCGTCGATAATTTTTGCTACCGTATTTATAGCTAATGTTTTTGCTAATCCGGGAACACCTTCCAATAAAATATGACCATCAGACAAAAGACCGATCAATAAACCGTCAATAAGTTGTCGTTGTCCAACAATAACTTTTTTCATTTCAAGATTTATTAAATCAACGAACTGACTTTCTCTATGTACTTTTTCGTTTATTTCCCTAATATCAATATTATTTTCCATATAAATCAATTAAATTTTAGTATAAACGAATAGAAAAAAAAAATATTATATAGATTTTTTCTTTTTTATTATTATTTTTGCAAATAAAAATCATAAAATGTATAAAAAAATCATTGCCTCGATTGTTTTTTTATTTATAGGCTATTTCTGTTATTCTCAAAATATTACAGAGATATTAAATAAAGCAAAAACATCAATAGAAGAAAGAGATTACTATGAAGCCAACTTATTATTATCAGATATTGTAGAAAAAGATTCTACAAATACAGAAATTCTTAATAATTATGCTTTTTGTTTAATGAAATTAAACAAAAATAAGGATGCAGAACTTTATTTCAACAAATCTCTGGCAATAAATGATAATTGTGCTTTTTGTTATGCCGCATTAGCAAAAATATATTATGAGTTTGATATAAAAAAAGCAGAAGAATATTTATCAAAAGCCGAAAAAATTAATGTGTCAGAAAGCTTAATATATTATGTAAAAGCACTAATTAAAAGGAAAAACAAAGACAGTAACGCTGCCATTTCAGAATTTAGTCGTGCAATATATTTTTCTCCAAAAGAAATTGATTATCTGTTTGAAAGAGCAAATACATATCTTCAAATCGGGAAAGCTGACGAAGCAATTAACGATTATAATACAATTTTAAATATTAATAATAGCAATTCTATAGTATTATATTATCTATCATACACATATCTACAAAAAAAAGACTTAAAGAATGCCGAAATATTTATTAATAAAGCCATCGAATTAGATACTACAGTAGCAGATTACTACAATTTAAAATTTTCTATTCTTTACAATAAAAATGACCTGTACAATGCCGAAGACGCTTTATTAAAATCAATGGAAATCAATCCTAAAGATATTAATGTTTACATAAATTTAGGTGATTTGTATTTTCAAACTGGCAAATATGATTCCTTCTGCACAGCGTATAATTATGCGTTATCTATAATGAATGACGAAGAGAAAAAGCAACATCAAGACATTGCGGAGAAAGTAAATAAGTACTGTGATGAATCATCATTAAGTTATTACTTCATGCGTTCTCAAGCAGATTTTTTATCGCAAAATTATGAAAAATCATTAGAATATGCCATAAAAGGATTGAATATCAGCAATAAAAACTCTTTGCTATATAATCAAAAATCCTCTTCGTTATTAGCACAAAAAAAATATCTAGAAGCAGAAATTGAAACAAATAACAGCATTAATTATCAGAATAATCTTGGAGAAGAAATAAAAGAGTTTTATGCGATAGAATTAACCCCTGAGCAAATTGCACAAATAACAAATTCATATAAAGTAAAATACCAACTTCAAAAAGCAATACTTGAAACGATAAGAAAAGAATACGACAAGTCATTAACATCAATAAATCTTGCTCTTGAATTAGCATCAAAAGAAAAAGTATTTCCAGGATTAGAATACATACACTTGGCTGCATCTATAAATTATTTGGCATTAGGCAATAATACATTAGCATTGCAATCTTTGAATACGGCACAAAAAATCAATCCGAGAAATCCTGTTTCGGTACTATTTTCTGCATATTATTTATTGTTATCTTCATGTAGTTACAATCAAAACGAAGTAAAATACGACTATGTAGAAGATCTAAAATTAGCAAGAATTGTATTTCCAACATTAACATTAAAAGCAGAGTACAAATCTAACTTACAAGATGCTATACTTATCTGCGACAAGCTAATAGAAAAATATCCCAACAATCCATTTACATATCTAATAAAAGCAAAAGCCTCAGAATTATTAGGAATTCCCGATTATTGCACAGAAGCAAAAAAGGGTAAAGAAAAAGGTCTTAGCAATATATATGAAGAATTAGGAATAAAATGCGAATAAATGAAAATAAATTTGTAAAATTGATAAAAAGATTGTAAATTTGCAAACCTTAAATCAATTAAGCGGATGTGGCGTAATTGGTAGCCGCGCTAGACTTAGGATCTAGTGCCGAGAGGCGTGGGGGTTCGAGTCCCTTCATCCGCACAAAAACCGCAAAGTTCTTTTGAATAGTTGCGGTTTTATTTATAAATTATTAGTTTATTTTATGGAAATAATAAAAAAACAAAACGAAGATTTAAACTTATACGTAGACGTACAAGTATTACGTAGCGATGTTTTACCTTTAGTAGAAAAAGAACTCAAAAATATCAGAAAACAACACCCATTCCCAGGATTTCGTCCAGGAAATACTCCAATGTCTTTAGTAACAAAGAAATTTGGAAAAAGTGTTTGGTGGGAAGAGTTATCAAAATTCGCTGTAACATCTGTAGAAAACTATCTTAAAGATGAAAAAATTGAAATATTCGGTTATCCTATTTTAACAGAAGGATTTTCTATGTCTGTTGAAAATATTGATAATTTTGAAGAAATGACTTTTCCATTTTTTGTAGGTTTAAAACCAACAATTGACGAAAGCAGTGTTTATAATTCAAAATTAACAAAATACAACATTCTTATTTCCGAAGAAGAAACTGAAAAAGTTATTGAAGGATACCAAAAAAACTTCGGTAGTTTCGTTAATACCGAAAAATCAAATAAAGATTCTTTACTGAAAGTAGAATTAACACAATGCGATGCCGAAAATAACATTACAGAAAACGGAATTCACGTTGAAAACACATCTATACTTGTAAAATATATTGGTAAAAAAGAACAGAAAAACTTTGTAGGGCTTACTGCAAATGATGAAAAAAATGCTGATTTGAAAAAAGTATTCGAAAATGCTTCTGAATTAGCATCAATTTTAAAAATAAAAGTAGAAGAAGTTGAAACTGCTGAATCTCTATATTTCAAAATAAAAGTAATAGAAATAAAAAATTTCGTAAACGCAGAACTTAATCAAGACTTATTCGACAAATGTTTCCCAAAAGGTGAAATTAAAACTGTTGAAGAATTCAGAATAAAAATAAAAGAAGATATTGAAAGAAGCTACAAATTAGAAAGCAACAGTATTTTTAAACAAGAAATTAAAGAAGAAATTGAAAAACAAGCAGAAAATTTCATTCCATTACCAGAAAAATTTCTAAAAGCTCTTTTAAATCGCAGAACATCTGAAGATACAGAAGAAAAACCAGAACTTACAGAAGAAGAATTACAAGCAAACTATAAATTCTTACGTTGGGATTCTTTCTGCGAAAAAATTACAACAGAAAACAATATCACAATAACTGAAGAAGAATTGATAAACGAAGCAAAAGCAACTGTTGTACAATATATCATTCAACAATACGGACAAAATTTCTTCCCAGAAGAAACAATAACAGAATATGCAAAAAATATCTTAAATGATCCGGAAAAGAGAATGGATATGAAATACAGAATGAGAGACGATAAAATTCTTGAATCAATTATGGACAAATTCCAAGTTGAAATCAAAGATGTTACCGTTGAAGAATTAAATTCGATATTAAAAGAAAAATATCAGATTCCGGAAGAAGCCGAAGTTCTTAAAGACGAAAAATAATAGGGATAAAAGAAAAATAATTGAAAAAATTTGGAAATTATCAAGAAAAACAATAATTTTGCAATTCAAAAAATTAATTAATATAATATGATAAATCAGTACGAAACCGTTTTCATTGCAACTCCCGTTTTATCTGACCCCCAGATAAAGGAAACGGTTGAAAAATTTAAAAAAATTATTACCGAGAATGATGGTACTATTATTCACGAAGAAGATTGGGGTCTAAAAAAATTAGCTTATTCAATTCAAAAAAAATCTACAGGATTTTATTATTTAATTGAATTTTCTGCAGAAGGTCAGTTTATAAATAAATTAGAAACTGAATATCGTCGTGACGAAAGAATAATGAGATTTCTAACATTCAAAATGGACAAACATGCAGTTGCATATAGTGAGAAAAAACGTAGTTTAAAAAAGCAACAAGAAAGCAATAAGGAGGTATAATTATGGCTACAAATAGTGAAATCAGATTTTTAAGCCCTGTGGCAGTAGAAGTTAAAAGAAAAAAATATTGCCGCTTCTTAAAAAATAGAATAAAATATGTTGATTATAAAGATCCAGTATTTTTAAAGAAATTCTTAAACGAACAAGGAAAAATTTTACCAAGACGATTAACTGGTACTTCTTTGAAATTTCATAGAAAAGTAGCTCAAGCCGTTAAACGCGCTAGACACTTAGCTTTATTACCATACGTAACAGATTTAATGAATTAACAGGAGGAAATTATTATGGAACTAATATTAAAACAAGATATAAACAAATTAGGTGATAAAGACGAAATCGTTAACGTTAAACCAGGATACGGAAGAAATTATCTTATTCCACAAGGATATGCAATTTTAGCTACTGAATCAGCAAAAAAAGTTCACGCAGAAAATTTAAAACAAAGAGCTCACAAAGAATCAAAATTAATGAGCGATGCAGAAGCTTTAGCAAGTAAATTGCAAGATGCTGTTATTAAAATTGAAGCTAAAACTAGCAGCACAGGTAAAATTTTCGGTTCTGTAAACTCAGCAATGATAGCAGAATCTCTCGAAAAACAAGGCTTTAATGTTGACAAAAGAAATATCACAATTAAAGGTCAAGACACAATTAAGGAATTAGGCAATTATTCTATCAATATCAAAATTTACAAAAATGTAAAAGTAAATTTAGATGTAGAAGT
>CAZBPT010000019.1:10639-33943 GCA_964493875.1 uncultured Bacteroidales bacterium
GAATCTATAACAGATTTTTCGATAGTTTTTTCAACATCAGAATTGAATTCGTAAGGAAGAAATTTTTCACCGATAATTTCATTATACAATTTTTGATATTTCATTGAAATATCATTAATTTTACTTTCTGTGAGTTCTGGAAGTCTTTGACCTTCTTTACCTTCAAAACCGTTATCCATAAGCCATTCGCGAACAAATTCTTTCGACAATTGTTCTTGAGGAACTCCGTTTTCAAAGTTCTTCTGATAATATTTTTGATAAAAATAACGTGAGGAATCGGGAGTATGAATTTCATCAATTAGATAAATACTGTCGCCTCTTTTCCCAAATTCATATTTTGTGTCAACAAGAATAAGACCTCTGTTTTTAGCAATTTCTGTACCGCGTTGGAATAATTGTAGCGAATAATTTTCCAATTTTTCATAATCTGATTTAGACATAAGTCCAGTTTTAATAATTTCGTCCTTCGAAATATTTTCATCGTGTTTCCCTATGTCGGCTTTTGTCGTAGGAGTAATAATTGGAGTATCAAATTTCTGATTTTCTTTCATACCCTCAGGTAAAATCACGCCACAAATTTCACGGCCACCAGATTTATAAAGTCTCCATGCACTTCCAGTCAAATAACCTCTTACGATCATTTCTATCGGGAAAGGATTACATTTCAATCCGATAGTGATCATTGGCAAAGGCGAAGATAATTTCCAATTTGGAATAATATCTTTTGTTTGATCAAGAAACATATTGGCAATGCGATTTAATATTTCACCTTTATAAGGAATAGGTTTTGGCAAAACCACGTCAAAAGCAGAGATTCTGTCACTAACAATAACAACAAGATAATCATCATTGATGTTATAAACATCGCGAACTTTTCCTTTATAAAAAGATTTTTGATTAGGAAAATTAAAATTAGTTTCTTTCAATAAATACATAGTTATAATTTTTTTAAGATTTTTTTTCTGGTTTCTTCTCTGACAATTCGTAAGCTTCAACAATTTGAGATACAATTTTATGACGAATGATATCATTTTTGTTAAAGTCAATAAAAGCGATGTCGTTTATGTTTTTTAGAATTTCTTTAGCGTGCAGTAATCCTGAATCTTCTTTTCTGGGAAGGTCTATTTGAGACATATCGCCTGTAACAATAAATTTTGCATTCTCTCCCATTCTTGTTAAAAACATTTTCAATTGTGCGTGATTTGCATTTTGAGCTTCATCAAGAATAACAAAAGCATTATTAAGAGTTCTACCTCTCATAAAAGCAAGAGGGGCGATTTGTACAATTTTGTCTTCGAGATACCTTTCAAGTTTTTTATAAGGAATAATATCCAGTAAAGCGTCATAAAGAGGTTGTAGATAAGGATCGAGTTTTTCGCGTAAATCACCAGGTAGAAACCCCAGATTTTCGCCAGCTTCAACAGCAGGACGAGAAAGGATAATTTTTTGAACTCTCATTTCTTTAAGGGCTTTAACTCCCAGAGCTATAGCAATATAAGTTTTACCTGTACCCGCGGGACCTGTAGCAAAAAGCAAATCTTTAGTTTCAAACTCGGAAATAATTCTTCTTTGATTTGCATTTCTTGCTTTTATTGCTCTTCCTGAAGCATTATATAAAAGGACATCATCATCAACGTTTTTCAATAACTCTTTAGAATTATTAAAGATAGACTGTATTTCGCCCGGGCTGATAGTTTTATATTCATCTAAGTAATTAATGATAGATTCCAATTTTTTTTCAAAAGATTTAATTTCGGCTTCCTCACCAACAATTTTCATGGAATCTCCACGAGCAAATATTTTTAATTTAGGTGAATTTCTAACAATTGCATTCAAATTTTCCTCTTTGAGTCCGTAAAATCTTTGTAAATCGTAAGTGTCTAATAAAATATGTTTTTCTATCATTAAAAAGCTAAGTTAATAGTACAAAATTAAAAAAAATTTATGGATTTTTTTTATAAAATTTAATGAAGCAAATATTTCAATGTTGAGTTAAAAAGTTTTTTTTGTATAACTGTTTCTGATAGCTAGCTAAAACTCTCGACGGCCTTGTTTTATTAGAACATAGCTCCCTGTTAAACGGTTTTTGAGAATGGGGATTGTCCATTTTTATTCTTTTTATAAAAAAATGTTTTTTTCTATCATCAAAAACAATATTTTTGTATTGTAATTCAAAATCGGATTTAACAAATAATTATGTCTAATATTATCAGTATTATCAGCGATTGGCAAAATGATGATTATTATCTGGGAATAATAAAGGCCAAAATAACAGCTTCTTGCCCAGATACAAGGATAATAGACATTAGTAATAACGTTCCTCATCATTCAACAATGTTTGCAGGATTTTTACTAAAAAGCATTTACACTGATTTTCCAAAAAATACCATTCATATTATAGCTGTAAAATCTTGCGAATCTAGTCAAGAAAAAGCAATTATCTTAAAATTCAACGAGCAATTTTTTATTTGCAATAACAATGGAGTCTTAAGTTCAGTATTAGATAATAACGAAACAAAATACGAAGCCTTTGAGATATTTCACGAATATGCAAAATCTACTTTTCCTGAAAAAGATATTTTTGCGAATGCTGCAATAAAAATAATTCAAGGTACAGATATTAACAAAATTGGGGAAAAAATCGAAGAAATAAAACTTTTTCAAATTTCAGAACCGATTATCAACAAAGAACAAATTCTTGGGAATATATTATACTTCGATTCATTCGGAAATGCGATCACAAATATTACAAAAGAAATTTTTTATAAAAACGTAAAAGGGAATTTTAATATCTCTGTAGACCATCCAGATGTTACCATTGTTGAGATATCGCAAAATTACAGTGAAAAAAGAAGAGGAGACTTAATAGCTCTTTTTAATTCACTCGGGTTACTCGAAATTTGTCTTCATACAGATAATTTAGAAAAAAAATTCAGCTTAGACAACAATTCAAAAATAATAATAGAATTCACCAGAGAACTCACTCTTTTTTAATTCATAACGGAATACAAAAAATCTTCTAAAAAATACTTAAAGAGAGTAAAATAAAAATCAAAAAGATTTGGTTTTTATGCACAAAGAAGCTAATTTTGTGTAATAAAAAATTCATTAAACTGGAAAAGAAAGGAAAAAAAATGTTTGATTTAAAACAATTTAAAGAAATAGTATTTGACTATAAATCATTAGAAATTAACAAAGAAGATAAAGAAAAAGTAGAAAATTGTTATAATTTTTTATCAGAATTTTCAAAAAACAAAGTTATTTATGGAATAAATACCGGTTTTGGTCCTATGGCACAATATAAAATTTCTGACAATGACCTTAACGATTTACAATATAATATAATAAGAAGTCATTCCAGCGGTGCAGGAGAAGCTCTGGCAGAAATATATGTTCGTGCCGGAATGCTATGCCGTTATTGTACTTTTATTGAAGGGAAATCAGGCGTAAATATTGAAACAATAATTAAAATCCAAGACTTTTTAAACAACAAAATTACACCTTTCATTCCCGAACACGGAAGTGTAGGTGCAAGTGGCGATTTAGTTCAGCTTTGTCATCTCGCTCTCAATCTTATTGGTGAAGGCGAAGTTTTTGTAAACGGCGAAAAACGTTCTTGTGCTGATGTATTAAAACAAAAAAATATTATACCACTTAAAGTATACATTCGTGAAGGATTAGCATTAGCAAATGGTACTGCATTTATGACCGGGATAGGACTTGTAAACTTAATCTATTCCAAAAAACTAATGAACTACGCTTTGCTGGCTTCTGCAATGATAAACGAAATAACTTCAAGTTATGACGATTCTTTCTCCCCTGAACTTAATAATGCAAAAAAACATGATGGACAAAAAGAAATAGCAATAATAATTTCTGATATATTAAAAGACTCAAAACTTACTAAAAATCGTCAAAAAGAACTTTATGATACAAAAGTTGGTGATGGTTATATAAAACATAAAGTTCAAGCTTATTATTCCTTACGTTGCGTGCCACAAATATTAGGCCCTATTTATGACGAAATAAAAAATGCAGAAAAAGTTATGATAAATGAACTTAATTCAGCTGACGATAACCCTATTGTTGATGTTGAAACAAAAAATGTTTATCACGGCGGAAATTTTCACGGCGACTATATCTCTTTTGAAAACGACAAATTAAAAATTGCTATCACTAAACTTACCATGTTAATGGAACGTCAGTTAAATTATTTACTCCACGATAAAATTAACGAAATATTACCTCCATTTTTAAATATGGGGGTTATAGGTTTGAATTACGGATTACAAGGGACACAATTTACCGCTACATCAACAACAGCTGAATGCCAAACTCTATCAAATCCTATGTACGTACATTCCATTCCAAATAACAACGATAACCAAGACATTGTAAGCATGGGAAGTAATTCTGCAGAAATTGCTGCAAGAATTATCAATAACTCGTTCCAAGTGATGGCAATACAATTAATTGCTCTTGTTCAAGCTGTTGATATTCTAAAGATTGAAGATAAATTGTCTTCTGCTACAAGAAAATTATATAAAGATATCCGAAATCTTTGTCCGATTTTTATTGACGACACCCCTAAATACAAAGAAATTGAAAATATTATAGATTATTTGAAAAATAACGGCGAAACAATTGTTTTTTAGACTATAGGATATTTTATTTTCAAGAGAGATGTAGATTATTTTATGGTATAAATTCTGAAAATATATTATCTTTGCTGAATGAAAAATATTTCTAAAACAATTACTGACAAAAAAAATATACTATTATTACTATTTTTCATTTTTTTATTTTCAATTACACTTTTAATTATTCATTCTCCCTTTGACAACTCTACTTGGTTTCCAAAAGAAACAGAAGGTACTTTATTATATTTCATATATTTATCGATTCCGGTATTTATCGGAATTGTTGTTCTGACTATCAGCAAATATATAATGTACTTCTACCATAAAAAAAGGGAAATATCATATACACTATTGGCTATTTGGGTTCTTTCCGAAGTTATTATAATGGCGGTAACTTACTCAACTATAGCATTATTTTTATTTCATGACTCTCGTGATTTTATAGATATTTTTGGACGTAGTTTCTTCTATATCTTATTGATGATGCTAATTCCTTACATTATTACGTTCTTATATTTATCTCTATTAGAAAAAAGAGCGATTATTGACGTATTACAAGAAAAAAACAAATACGGCGTAAACACAGAAATAATAAACTTTTCCGATGACCGTAAAGTTACACGCTTTTCTGTGAAAATTGACAATATATACTATTTGGAAGCTGCCGGAAATTATATTATTATCCATTATCTTATCAAAGAACAAATGGAAGAATTTTTATTGAAAAATTCTATAAACAATATTGAAAAAACTTTCAAGGAAAAAGGGTTAATTCGTTGTCATCGTTCTTATATTGTTAATATCAACAAAGTTGAAATCATTAAAAAAGACAACAAAAAGAATCCTGTAATAGAGTTTGATAATAAAAATTTTAAGGAGATTCCAATCTCTCAATCTTACATCGATAATATAGTAAAACTTTTTAGCGAGTAATATTCCAAAAGCACTCCACTCTCCTATTTTTTGCCTTTTAGCTTTTTCTTCTTTTTTGCCATTATTATTGTAGATATTATGGTAAATAAAATAATACCTGCAGCAATAATTATTGAAAATTTTGCGATAAAATCACCATTTTTCGCATAAAAAGTGACAGTATCATTAGCTTTTATTTTCGACCTCAAAGCATCACGTTTTTCCCAACCCAAATAAGAAATCACATCACCTCTTTGATTGATAAAAGAACTTATTCCCGTATTTGCAGAACGTGCTATTGATTTTCTAGATTCAATCGCTCTGATGCGAGCAAAGCTATTATGCTGAACATATCCTGGTGTATTTCCCCACCAACCGTCATTTGTGATAATTGCAATGAAATTTGCTCCATTTGCAGAAAATTCTCCAACAAATTCACCAAAAACAGATTCATAACAAATGGGAACAGCTACTTTTGTATCGTTGTTAATATTTTTAAAAACTTCACGTTCTTCTTGTCCCGCATTTGTTCCAACCATTCCGCCCAAATCAAATAAAAGATCTTGAAGATATTGAAGTAAATGAGGAAACGGCATACTTTCAGCTCCAGGCACCAACTTCGATTTATGATAAGTACTTATAGACATTGACGTATCAATTTGTAAAGAAGTATTATGAACATCATAAAAATCTTCCGAATCTCCAATTCTTCTAGAAGTCTCGGTTTTTCCTATACCATTAGAATAAAAGGTTCTTGTTGAAGCTCCCGTAATAAATTCTGCCTGCGGATATTTTTGCATAAAATTGCGGAATAATTTGATAGATTTTTCTCCATTAAAATCATTTTCCCACATATAATTTGGGATAGCAGTTTCAGGTGCAATAAAATAATCAACTTTATTATCAGCGTTCTTTTCAGCAACATTCAAAATAATGTCAATCTGTTCTTTAATTGACAAACCATCAAATTTTTCATGATAAGGATCAATATTTGGTTGAACAATAACTACATCCACATCATAACCTTTGTCTGTGTATGAATAATAGCGAACTAAAGAATAAGTTATTGGAACAATAACAAAAAAAGCAAGCAAAGAAGAGATTAAAAATATTTGTTTTCTGCCCTTTTTATTAACAATGGATCTTATAACTTCAAAGCAAAAAATATTTACAAGAAGAATCCAAAAAGAGCCACCAAGATGCCCGACAAATTCATACCATTGAATAATTTCAACAGAGTTTGCAAAAGAATTTCCCAAAACTAACCAAGGCCAAGGAATCTGACTATTCATTAAAAGATATTCAAAAGAGAGCCAGTTTACAATAAATGAAATATATGCTATTACAATATGATTACGCTTTGCGATATGAAAACTAATAAGCATCGTAAGTGACATAAATAACGTGTAACATATAATAGCAGCAACTGCTCCTACAACAGTAGCCAACGATACCCACCAAGTGGTAACAATATTCCAAGAAGCAAAAATCAATAGAGAGTAAGCAAAAAATATTCTAGCTTTATATTTTTTCTCCGACTTCAAAATATTATTCATCAATATCAAATACGGAACAAAAGCAATTAACGCCGTCCAGGAACAATATAATTGAAAAAAAGGTGCAGATAAAAAAATTACTGTAAGAAAACTTAAAAAAATATTATTTGCCGTAGTATTTTTTAGAAACATATTATTTTGCAAATTCAATAAGTTTTTGTATAGGTTCAATGGCAAAACAACTTCCTTTTTCAATAGCAGTAAGAACAGCGCCGCCACCGGTAAACAAATAATATTTACTGTCATCAACAGCATTTAGATAAATGCCCGGCAACAAACGTTTTAGCTCTAAATTTGTATCGCCACCACCATAAAATTTCATAGCATCTTTGTTTTGTGCTATTAATGAATATAAAGCAACTGTTCCTTCCGAAAAATTAGGAGTAAATCCCATTACGGCATTAACAAAAATTGTTTTGGCTGATAGAATTACATTTTTTAATTCCTCATCGTCAAAAGATTCCTTAGCAATATCCAGTACATAATTTAACGGATTCGACTTTTTTAGTTCCGAAATATTATGACTACGATATTCACCTTCATTCTTTGATTCTAAGCAATCAGATTCAATAATATGTTTTAATTCAACAATTTTATTAGGATATTTTTTTGCATATTCAACAAATTTTTTTGCTATTGCAATATCTTCATCCTCCACTCCTTTTATAACAATATCATATTTTGCACACAAATAAGCATTATAAATAACACCGCCCAAAATAAGTTTGTCGGCTCGTTCCAAAAGAGCATACAAAGAATCTATTTTTGTATCAAATTTACTTCCGGCAACAATAGCAACAAAGGGTTTTTCTGCTTCAAAAATATTTTTTAAATTATTAATTTCTTTCTGAATCAACAATCCAGCATAAGAGTCCAAATATTGATTGACACCAACAGTAGAAGCATTAGCCTGCCAACTCCCAAAAGCATCGTTAACATACACATCTGCAACTGAAGATAATTTTTTTGCAAATTCATTCATTGCATCTCCTTTTGATTCTTCGCCATTAAACCATCTTGTATTTGGAAGATAAACAATGTCACATTCATTGGCTTTTAATTTATCTATTGCAGGTAAGATGGCTTCTTTAGAAAATATCAAACCACCGGTTTTTTCATCGCGAGGAAAATCAGGAGTTTCGATTCTAAGAAAAAGTTTTTTGCGTAAATATTCCACAACAGGATAAACAGAGGTCTTATCACTTATTTCTATCATATTGGTTTTCTTATTTTTAGGACGTCCAACATGTGTCATAAGAATTATTTTCCCTCCTCGGAGAATTATATTAAATAATGTTCCAAAGGTAGAATCTACTCTATAGTTATCCTCGATTTTTCCCGATTTTACTACATTGTGGTCTACTCTTATTAAAACAATTTTATTTTTTAAATCAGCATTTTGAATTAATTGCATCTTTTCCATATTATTTTTTCACAAATTTACATCTTTTTATTCTAAAATTCACTTTCTTTTTTGCTTCTAAAAGAAAAATATTTACAAAAAAATACAAAAAAACATTAAATTTGTGCTTTATGAAAAAGATATATTTTTTATTTCTATTTTTGACAATCACTATTCTTTCTGTTTCACAATCGGTTAATTACAATTCAAATACAGACAGTACAGAATTTATGTTTAATGGAATTGATACTATAAAAGTTCCAAATAACGAAATATATCTCGTTCCACCACAATATTTTAATTATGATTATAAAATAAACGGATTCAAACACAATCCTTCTCATACAACAATTCAGATAATGGAAATTCCAAATACCGATTATAACAAATACGACAAAAACATGACTTCCAGTTATTTTGATTCTCAGGGTTATAAATTAATTGAACGAAGAATTCTAAAAACAGACTCCGGCAACGATGCTATTATGTACATAGTTGAATTTTCTACTAAAGAAGATGAATATGAAAGAATTATGTTTTTTACCAATAAAAATAAAAACATGATTTGGATAAATGTAAATTATCCTCAAAAAATGAAAAAACTAATTTTCAACAGTCTAGAAAAATGTTTAAAAACCGTTAGATGAAAAAATTTTCAAATTATATAATATTTTTAATTCCAATAATAATATTTGCTTGTGCAAAACAGGTTAGCCTAACTGGTGGCGACAAGGATATTACTCCACCGGAATTAACTCTCTCAAAACCTGAAACAGGAACAGTTAATTTTGCAGAAAATGTTATTACTTTTAAATTTAACGAATATGTAAAACTTAATAGTGCTCAACAAAAACTAATAGTCTCTCCACCTTTAGAAACTAACCCAACGGTAAGACTAAATGGCAAATACGTTAAAATATTATTCGACGACACCAAATTGAAAGACAATACTACTTATTCAATAAATTTATCAAACATAATTGGGGACAATAATGAAAACAATTTAATACGTTCATTTATTTACTCATTTTCTACCGGTAATGTTATTGATTCGCTTTGTATTTCGGGGAAACTCTCAGATGTGCTTACTGGGGAAGCCATGGAAGACGTTACCGTTTTGCTTCACTCTGACATGTCAGATTCTGCTTTTTCTAAAGTAATTCCAGACTACATTGCCAAAACAGACAAATATGGAGCTTTTCTTCTCCCAAATTTATCCGAAAAAAAATATAAAATCTTTGCTCTAAAAGATATTAATAACAACTATATTTTTGACTTACCAACAGAAGAAATTGCATTTATTGATTCTATTATTATTCCGAGTGTTTCGCAAATTTCTAGAATGGAATATGACACGGTAGCAAAAGATACTGTTAAAATTATTTCTTCAATTTTTAAACCTGATAACATAGAACTGTTTCTATTCCGCGAAAATAAACAAGCCCAATTTATTAAGACAAAAGACCGATTATTGGAAAACCATCTTCAAATTATATTCAATGCAACACAATACGAAAATTTTGAAATCTCTTTTAAAAATATTCCTGACAGTTCTCTTATTATTCAAAATATCACTAATCCGGACACAATTTCTATTTGGATAAAAGATAGCGTTTTTTCAAAAAAAGATTCAATAACTGCATTTATTAAATATAAAGATCCAATATACTTAGATTCAATACATTACGACACTGTAATATTCAATAATATACTTAACAAATTTACTGACAGCATAGAAAATATCATTATTAAACAAGATATTAAGGATTTCAATAAATTTATTTTGACGACTAAATATCCTATTCTAGATTTCTATCAAGAAAAGATCTCTCTATGTAGCGACGACAGTACAAAAAAGCTTTTTCCTATTTCATTAAAAAAGGACAGCATTGACCCTAGAAAAATTATTATTACAACAACAAATATTGAAGAAAACAGCAATTTGTTATTTGTCATTGATTCTGCATTTGTTGTCGACATTAACGGACTTGTGAATAATACTTCAAAAACAAAAATCACAACATTATCATTAAAATCATTTGGAGAATTAATTGTTCGGTTAAAAGAGAGTAAAAAATATATCGTGGAATTGTTACAATCCGATAAACTGAAGTACAAGAAAATTTCAGAGTCCAACTTAATATCATTTGATAAGATAAAACCCGGCAAATATAAAATCAAGATTACAGAAGATCTTAATGGGAATGGACGTTGGGATACAGGTGATTATAGCAAAAAGTTACAAGCAGAACCAATATTTTTCTACCCAGATGAATACGAAATAAAAGAAAATTTTTCTCACGAAGTAATTTTTTAATTCTAATTTCTTATTCGAGCATAAAATTTATAATTGGATTATGACGAGGGAAAATATTATATTTTTCTTCATTAAATTCATCAATATGATAGCCAAAGAATAAACGGCAAAAAACTTTTCTCTGTTCTGAACTAATCGAAGAATTAACTTTTTCCTTTTCTATTGCGGGAGAAAGATTTAAAAAATGTGAAAAATCAAATGATAGATTTGGGATATTCTCTTCCAATAGTTTTGAGCAAAAAAGAACATCAGAAATTTTTGCCATTCCCCATAAATTATAGCGATTTCCACCGCTTATAAGAAGTTCTTCACGAATAGTTTTAAAATCGCTAAAAGTTTTTTGTATGCAGAAATTCTTCACACGATAATATTTTTGAAATTTCCGAAAAGCAGAATACAAATTTTCGTTTGCATCAAAAAAATTTATCGGTTCTTCACCTTTATCAAAGACTTGAGTATAACCCAATTTCTCATAATAATCAAAAAGAGATTTTTCGGCAGGGACAAGGACAAATATCTGGATTTTCTTTTTTTTACAATAATTTTCTGCGAAAGATACAAGTTGTGAGGCAATTCCTTTCTTTCGATATTCCGGCAATGTAGCAATTCCGCAAAAATACGCGACTGGTAAAAAACTCTTATAAAATGTTATTTTATATTTTTGAATAAACAATGAAGAGACGATATCTCCCTCATCATTTTCAAAAACTACAGTGAACTTTGGTTTAAATTTTTTAGAGAAAAAGAGATTAATATAATCATCATTATCTCCGAAAGATATTTTCCATAAACGTTTTAATTTATCAATATCTGCAAATTCAGCTAATCTAATCATTAAAACGATATGTAAAAATTATTTTTTTAACCAGGATTCTAGTTCTGCAGGAGTTGGATTTTGGAATGCTTTTTTGAATTTTTTATTTAATCCGCAAACAGTAGCATGAAGTTTTCCGATGCTCATCTCATTAATTTGTGTTTCAGAATTGAAACCGGCTTCTAACAATAACTTAGCCCAATTTTCAGGGAAACCCATATTTATAAAAATACTTTCATCAGCTGTTTGTTGTTTTTTTTCAGGTCTCATTTGTGGGAAAAACAAAACATCTTGAATAGAATGAGAATTTGTCATTATCATTGACAAACGGTCAATACCTATTCCAAGTCCAGCTGTAGGTGGCATTCCTAGTTCAATTGCAGAAAGAAAAGCGTCATCAAGAACCATTGCTTCTGAATCGCCTCTATTGGCAAGTTTCAATTGTTCTTCAAAGCGTTGACGTTGGTCAATAGGGTCATTTAATTCGGAATAAGCATTACAAATTTCTTTTCCATTGCAAATAGCTTCAAAGCGTTCCACCAAACCATCAACACTACGATGTTTTTTAGCAAGTGGAGACATTTCAATAGGATAGTCAGTAATAAATGTTGGTTGAATAATTTTTGCTTCGCAACATTCGCCGAATATTTCATCAATCAACTTACCTTTACCCATAGAATCATCAATAGGAATATTTAGTTTTTTAGCAGTTTCCGCTAATTGAGCTTCGTCCATCTTTGAAATATCTATTCCGGTATATTCTTTAATAACTTCAAACATTGTGTATCTTTTCCAAGGACGTTTGAAGTTTATTTCATTATCGCCAACTTTAAGAATAGTAGTACCATTAACATCGAGAGCGATTTTTTCTACCATTTCTTCAACAAGATCCATCATCCAATAATAATCTTTATAAGCTACGTAAAGTTCCATTTGCGTAAATTCAGGATTATGATAACGGTCCATACCTTCATTACGGAAATCCTTTGCAAATTCATAAACGCCATCAAAACCACCAACGATTAATCTTTTTAGATATAATTCATCGGCAATTCTTAAATATAAATCTGTATTCAAAGTATTATGATGAGTTTTAAAAGGACGAGCAGCGGCTCCACCATAAATAGGTTGAAGTATTGGTGTTTCAACTTCCAAATATCCTTTTGAATTTAAGAAATTTCGCATTGAATTTGTGAGCTGAGTTCTTTTAATAAAAGCTTCTTTAACTTTAGGATTTACTATTAGATCTAATGAACGGTTTCTATAACGTTGTTCAGGGTCACTAAAAGCATCAAATATTTTTCCGTCTTGTTCTTTTACAATTGGTAGAGGGCTTAAAGATTTACTAAGAAGGATAAATTCTTTCACATGAATTGAAACTTCTCCCATTTGAGTACGAAAAGCGTATCCTTTAATACCGATAATATCTCCGATGTCCAACAATTTTTTAAAAACAACATTGTACATGTTTTTATCCTCATCGGGACAAATTTCGTCACGCTTAACATATATTTGAATTTTGCCGTAATTATCTTGTAAATCACAAAAAGAAGCATTTCCCATAATTCTTTTGCTCATTAGTCTACCGGCAATTGAAATGTTATTTAACAGTTCAGTATTACCCTCATCAGAAAAACTTGATAATATTTCTGTCGTGTTTACATTAATAGGATATTCAGCAGCAGGATATGGGTTAATATTTAATTCTATAAGTTTTTTTAAAGATTCTCTTCTAATAATTTCTTGTTCCGATAACATTTTTTGTATTTAATATACAAAATTAAATAAATATTCGAAAATATAAAATTTTTTTATAAACTATATAGCATCAGGGAACGTAAAAGAAAGTTTAGAAGTAAATACAAATTCAGAAATAATGATATAAACTTATTAATTAAATATTTGTAATTAGATGAATATATGAATATTACTGATGTTAAATGGTATTAACAAATCAGAGGGGAAAAATAGATTTATGAGTAACTATTAAAAGAAACTCTTTCCTCTTTTCTTAGATTTTTTCTGCATAATATTCCAACCCAAAATAATTTCTTGAGATCCGAAAGAATATTTTGATAAATCAGAGAAAGTGAAGTCATATGCAAAACCTAAGAAATATTCTTTATATTGGAAACCTATAGATGCAACAAAAGCATCTTTTGGACGAATAGAAGCTCCGAACCAAAATAGTTTATTATAATATACTTTTGCATTAATATCGAATTGAGGTCTTGTAAGTTCAGTTAATTTCATTAATACAGATGGTTCCATTTCCCAATCTTCATTTGGAAACAAAAATTTATAACCACCAAAAACATAATAGTGACGAACCATTTTATTTGCATCTTCTTTATTAATTTTCAGTTTTGATTGAAATAAATTTGAACCTGTGATACCTGCATAATAGCGATCGCCATAAAAATAAACACCTACATTTGCATCAGGAACGATTGTTTTTTCAACTTGATAAGTAATTACAGGATCATCTGCATCGTGTAAATACAAATCTCTTTCATCAATTTTATATCTCATGGCAGTTGCACCCAAACCCAAAGACACTTTATTATGTCTGTCGATATAAAAATGATAAGCGTAAACCAATTGTAAACCTAATCTATCTTCCGGGCCAAAAGAATCGTGGAATAAAATACCACCAAGAGCCATATCTTTTTTGGGCAACATTGAATGGAAAGATAATGTTTGTGTTGATGGAGATTTTTCAATACCTGCCCATTGCTTATGAACACTAAACACTAAAGGAGCATAATCTTTAGACCCTGCAATAGCAGGATTTATATAAAAATCATTCATCATATATTGACTATATAATGGTAGTTGCTGCGATATCATGTAATTTGCCGTTACAACAATTAACAAAGTAAGAAGTATAATTTTTTTCATAAGCAAATATTTAAGGTTAAAATGATTTTATCAACAAATATATATTTTATTTTACAAAAAACCACTTTTTTTTACAAAAAAAATTATTTTTTATAAAAAATTTTTAATGATATTATTTGCAAATTTAATATAAATAGATTTACTTTGCAAAAAAAAAAGTGAAAATAGAAAAAAAACCTGAGTGGTTAAGAAAAAAAATTGACTATGAATCTCAGAAAGAGATGGGTAAAATGCTTCGTGACTTAAAGTTGCACAGCGTTTGTGAAGAAGCTCGCTGTCCGAACATGGGTGAATGCTTTAAAAATAGAACTGCAACTTTTATGATTTTAGGTAATGTTTGCACAAGAAATTGCAGGTTTTGTGCTGTTACAAAAGGGAAACCAACAGAATTTGATAAAAACGAAGCTGTTCAATTAGCAGAAGCTGCAAAAAAATTAAATCTTAAACATATTGTTATCACTTCTGTAACACGAGATGATTTAGAAGATGGTGGCGCTTCTCAATTTGCCGATTGTATTTATGAATTAAGAAAAGTACTTCCAAATTCTACAATAGAAGTTTTAATTCCCGATTTACAAGGCGACAAATCATCATTAGACATTATTATCAAGGCAAAACCTGAAATTATTAACCATAACGTAGAAACAGTAAGTTCTTTATATCCAGAAGTTAGGGCATTAGCCAACTATCAACGCTCATTAGACGTTTTAAATTATGTTAAAGAACAAGATAGCTCTATTTATACAAAATCCGGGATAATGTTGGGTTTAGGCGAAAAGAAAGAAGATGTAGAAAGTTTGTTCGACGACTTATTAATAAATAAATGCGACATGCTTACCATCGGTCAATATCTTCCGCCATCATATAAACATGCTTTATTAAAAGAATATGTTTTGCCTGAAGTATTTGAAGATTACAAAAATACTGCATTAAAAAAAGGATTTAAATTTGTGGCTTCTGGACCTTATGTTAGAAGTTCATATCATGCCCTCGAAGGAATAACGACATTAAACGGCAAATAAAAAAATCTGGCTCAAAAGTATTTTTAAGAACAAGGTAAAATAGTTTTAAACACTTTTGTTTGTCGCATAAAAAAAACCTGTCCGATTGGACAGGCTTTTTTTATTATTATAATATTTATTCTTTAGGTTTTTTCTCTTTTTGTACTTTTGGGAGAAGAACTTTCCTACTTAATTTATATTTTTTGGTTTTAGGGTCAACTCCTATTAATTTTACTTCTATTTCGTCGCCAACTTTTAAACCACTTTCTTCCACAGTTTTAATTCTATCCCAGCTAATTTCTGAAATATGTAGAAGAGCTTCTGTTTTTGGTAATATTTCGATAAAAGCACCAAAACTTTGTAATCCTTTCACTTTTCCAAGATAAACTTCACCTAATTCAGGTACTGCAATGATTTTTTTAATACGTTCTTTTGCAGCTTGCATATCAACGCTGTTCTCAGCTGATATTTCTACAATTCCGGTTTCGCCTTCCTCAGTGATAGAAATAACAGTATGAGTTTGAAGTTGAATTTCTTGTATAACTTCACCACCTTTACCGATTATAGCTCCGATTTGGTCTTTTTGAACGACAATAGTTTCGATACGTGGAGCGTGTTCTTTATAATCAGAACGAGGTTCAGAAATAGTTTCAAGGATTTTATTCAGAATAAACAAACGTCCTTCTTTTGCTTGGCTGAGAGCTTCTTCCAATACTTGATAAGAAAGTCCGTCAACTTTTATATCCATTTGTGTTGCGGTGATACCTTTTGTAGTTCCACAAACTTTAAAGTCCATATCGCCAAGGTGATCTTCATCGCCGAGAATATCGCTAAGAATAGCATAATCTTTTGTTTTAGAATCTGATATCATTCCCATAGCAATTCCGGTAACGGGGCGAACAATAGGAACGCCGGCATCCATAAGAGCAAGAGTACCTGCACAAACTGTTGCCATAGAAGAAGAACCGTTAGATTCCAAAATATCGGAAACTACTCTAACTGTATAAGGAAATTTTTCTCCCTTTGGAGGGATAACTTTTGATAATGCGCGGTGAGCCAAATTCCCATGACCGATTTCTCTTCTTCCTGTACCTCTATAAGGTTTTGCTTCTCCGGTAGAATATGGTGGAAAATTATAATGAAGGATAAAAGGAGAATAACCTTGATTTAGAACAGCATCAATTTGTTGTTCATCGAGTCTATTTCCCAAAGTAACGGTAGTCAAAGATTGTGTTTCGCCACGTGTAAAAATTGCAGAGCCGTGAGTACTAGGCAAATAATCGATTTCTGACCATATAGGTCTAATTTCTGTTGTTTTTCTTCCGTCAAGACGAACTCTTTCTTTAAGAACCATTTGACGAACAGCATCTTTTTCAACACTGTGGAAATATCTATCTACCAATTTTGTAATAGAATCAAGATTTTCTGTATCCTCAGGATATTGTGATAAAAATTCTTCTTTTACAGCTTTAAATAAATCTGAGCGTAAGTGTTTATCAGCATTTTGTTGCATAGCAACATCATAAACTTTTTGATAACATTCCTTCCAAACTTTTTCTTTAAGTTGCTCATCATTTTCTTCGTGGCAATATTCATAAAAAGAAGATATTTTGGCATCATTTCTCAAATCTAGTTGAGCTTGACATTGAATTTTTATTGCTTCGTGAGCGAATTTAATAGCATCAAGCATTTCAGTTTCAGAAACTTCATTCATTTCACCTTCAACCATCATAATATTATCCATGGTAGCGGCAACAATAAGGTCAATATCTGCGCGTTTATTGTCTTCAACAGAAGGATTGATAACAAAATTGCCATCAATTCTAGAAACTCTCACTTCTGAAATTGGGCCTCCAAAAGGAATTTCTGTAACAGACATTGCAGCAGAAGCAGCTAGTCCGGCAAGAGCATCGGGCAAGTCGTTTTTATCAGCAGAAATCAGAATTACATTAACGAATACTTCTGCATGAAAATCTTCAGGGAAAAGAGGACGTAATGCTCTATCAATTAATCTTGATACTAAAATTTCATAATCAGAAGGTCTTCCTTCTCGTTTGTTGAAACCTCCGGGGAATCTTCCGGCAGAAGCATATTTTTCTTTATACTCTACCGATAGAGGCATAAAATCGGTTTCAGGTTTTGCTTGATCGGCAACACAAACAGTTGCCAGTAACATGGTTTTTCCCATCTTCACCACAACTGAGCCTGTAGCTTGTTTGGCCAGTTTTCCGGTGGAAATCTCTATTTGTCGTCCATCATTTAAAGTAACGACTTTTTTAATTTCATTGTACATATATGATATAATTACTAATTACAATTTAATACTACTTATGTAGAATTATTTAAAATAATCTACAAATTTAACTTTTATTTATAAAAAATAGAAATTTTTAATTACTTTGTGGTGATTTTTGGAAAAATATTATTAAATTGTGCGGCGATAATTAATATTAACTCTTTTAATCCTTTTTCGCAAAGAGATTCTATATTTATCCCAATCTTCAATAATAATTTTTGCAACTCCCGATTTAATTGCGGCCTTTGCAACAGCTACAGAAACATACTCAATAAGTCTCAAATCGAGAGGTTTCGGTATTAAATAATCTTTTCCAAATTTAATTTCTTTTTTATTGTATGCCTCACAAACATATTTTGGAACTTTTTTAAATGCCAAATCTGCAAGAGCGTAAGTTGCGGCAATTTTCATTTCATCATTAATATCAGAAGCACGTACATCTAGAGCGGCTCTAAAAATAAATGGAAATCCCAGAACATTATTTATCTGATTTGGATAATCGCTTCGTCCTGTAGCAAAGATAATATCATCACGACTAGCAAGAGCCAATTCGGGATTAATTTCGGGATTTGGGTTTGCCATAGCAAAAACTATAGGATTATCATTCATAGATTTTAACATATCGGCAGAAACAATATTTGCTGCGGAAACGCCTAGAAAAACATCAGCATCTTTCATTGCATCGGCAAGCGAAAAAATATTTCTTTCGGTAGCAAACGATAACAAGCGGGGATTACTGCAATTATCTTTTCTAACAACTCCATTAATATCACAAATGGTAATGTTTTTCTTATTTGCACCCAATAATGAAAAATATTTTGCACAAGTAAAACCTGCTGCCCCGGCACCACAAACAACAATCTTTACATTTTCGATTTTTTTCTTAACCAATTTCAAAGCATTTATTAATCCGGCACCGGCAATTATAGCTGTTCCATGTTGATCGTCATGAAAAACCGGAATATTCATTACTTTTTTTAAACTGTCTTCCACTTCAAAACATTCGGGTGATTTTATGTCTTCAAGGTTAATTGCACCGAAAGTAGGTTCAAGGCTTTTAACAATTTCTATTAATTTTTTTGGATTATTCTCATTAATTTCAATATCGAAAGCATCAATATCGGCAAATATTTTAAAAAGCAATGCTTTCCCTTCCATCACGGGTTTTGCAGCAGAAGGACCAATATTTCCTAACCCAAGAACTGCAGTTCCGTTTGAAACTACCGCAATTAAATTTGACCTAGAAGTATAATTATACGAATCATCTTCATTTTTCGAAATTGCCAACGACGGGAAAGCAACTCCAGGAGTATAAGCTAAAGAAATATCTTTTTGCGTTTGAAAATCTTTTGAGGGAACTACTTCAATTTTTCCTCTTCTATCTTTTTTGTGATATTCTAATGCTTCAATTTCGGTAATCATAAGAAATTATTACTCATCAATGTTATTAATCTTTTTAATATCTTCGGCATAAACCTCACTGTTCATTTTATTTTGCTGTAAATCCTCAGTGAATTTTCTATTATTAAAGATATCCAAAGCAAAATTTATGGCATTACGAAAAGCGATTTCATTTGTTAGGTTTTTTCCAGAATTACTATAAGCCACTTCATTTATCGGAGCTACAGACACAAAAGGTAATCCAGCGGTATATCTTATTCCGTCTTCATTTGCAAATATTTTGAACGGTATATAAGCTTGTTCGTAATTTAGTGACAAAACAGCATCAAATTTTCTAAATAGATAATCGCCAAAAAAATCATCAGCATTATAAGTTCCAAAAGCAAAAATGCCCTCTTCTTTTACTTTTTCAATAACATTGTTAATTTCGGAATTAATATTATTTACATTTGCATTTTGAAACATTGACGGGAATCCGAGAACTGCGATTTTAGGAAGGTCTAATAAAAAATCTTCTTTTAACGATTTATTCAATACATGTAATTTGTTGTACAAAATTTCTTTGTTGATTACAAAATTACAATCATCACCAAAGTTATTGTCATTAGCAAGAGCAATTCTCAAATCGTCTTTAATCAAAATGTCGATATAATTATCAACTTTGGTTTTTTTTGCGAAGTAGTCCGGATGATTGGAAAAAATAATACCTGCATCATTAATATTATTGGAATTTACTGGAAGGTTAACAACTATTTTAATTTTTTCGTTTATTAGGTCTTCCGATATTTTTTCCAAAGCTTGATAAGAAGCTAAACCAGCAGCATCTGTTGATACTCCCATTTCTACTTTCAAATCATCAGAATTGCAATTAATCACGTATAAATTAGCATTTTTTGCTTCATCAACGTTAGTAATATTTAAAGAATTTATATTGATGTTAAAATGTTTTTTGTAATAACCCAGAACTTTTGAAGAGCCATAAACGATAGGAACAATATTATTAAGATTTTTATTGTCAATAAAATTTTTCAAAATCAGTTCATAACCTATTCCATTAATATCACCTTGAGTAATAGCTATTTTAGTTTTTGCCATTTTTATTTTTATTTAATATTTATTTAATATAATTTAGTTTTTGTTTGCGATAATATCCAAAAAATTAAGAAGAAGTCTGACACCAAAAGCAGTTGCTCCGTAAGGTTTATTTTCAGAAGCATTTTCATTAAAAGCCGGACCAGCAATATCAATATGTGCCCAATCATAATCGGTGAAATGTTCTAAAAATTTTGCTGCAGTAATAGCACCTGCATATTTTCCTCCAATATTTTTCATATCGGCGATTGGGGATTTTAATTCTTCAGAATAATCATCCCAAAGAGGCAATTTAATTAACTTTTCTCCTGTATTATAACCGGAATTAATCAAATTATTTTCCAAGTTTTCGTTATTAGAAAGAATTACAGCATATTTAGGACCAACAGCAGCGATAGCGGCACCGGTTAAAGTAGCTAAATCGATAACAAACTGTGGTTTATATTGTTTTGCATAAGCAAGAGCGTCAGCAAGTATGAGTCGTCCTTCAGCATCTGTATTTAAAACTTCAACAGTAGTTCCGTCATACATTGTAATAATATCGTCAGGAACATAGGCATTAGCACCAGGGCGGTTATCGGTTGCAGGAACAAGAGCATAAACTTTCAATGGAATTTTTGCTTCGGCAAGAGCAACAATAGTACCAATAACAACTGCTGCACCGGATTTGTCGCATTTCATTGTTTCTAAATAGCCACTCGGTTTTAAATTTATTCCGCCAGTATCAAAAACAATACCTTTACCAACAAGAACAATTGCTTGTTCATTTACTGCATTTTCGGGTTCGTATTTTATTACAGAAAAACTTGGGTCTTCAAGGCTGCCTCTATTAACGGCAAGCAAGCCTCCCATTTTAAAATTCTCAATATCTTTTTTTCCATATATTTCAGTCACAACATTATATGCTTTGAAGATTTCCGAAATAGTTTCTCCAAGTTTTTGTGCTGTCATATACGAAAGTGGTTCGTTTACAATGTCTTTTGCAATTGATACAGCTTTAATTGCGGCGTTCCTTTTAACAATTTCCGATGTTATTTTTATATCAGTAGAAACTACTTTTACAGAAATGGAATAATCATTAGGTTTTTTATTAAAATATTTATCAAAAGAATAATTTAATAAAGAAAGACTTTCTGCCAAATTCAAAACATTGTCGTTATTATGTATAAAATCTATTATATTTACGATTTTTATCGACAATTCTTTAGAAATAGAATATATTTTTTTGGCAATACCATTAATATTAATAGGATATTTTTTATTTGTCGGAACATAAATTAAAAAAATTGATTTATAATAGAAATTCAAATGAAGAAAATCTTTTTCATCAATAAAAAATTTTTTCACAAAATCAATCTGAACTTGGTCTAAATTGATTGTTTGCAATGAGTCAAAAGAGGAGAAAAAATAAACAGCTGACTCCTCAATGTTATAAATGTTGTTTTGTAATATCATTATTAAATTTTTTGTGATTATTTATTATTAAAAATTATTCCACATAATCTTTACGTTGAAATATGGAAATGCTGTCATCGTCAAAAAGAATATATCCAAAATCATAACAATAATAATAGGTTTTATCGTTTTTGGTCTTATAAATATTTGTCAAATAGTTAAAATTAAATCCATTGGCAATTAATTTATTCTTTGTGATTTTATAATTTTTATTGCTTTCGTACATTTCGGCAAGAATATTTCTATTTGTTCTAAGAATTTTATTGATACCGCGAGAAAAATTCAACTCGTCTGCTTTTAAACGATTATTATATGTATTACGACATTGGTCACAGCAGAATTTCTTGTCAATTCTGCCATCAAATTCGCTATTGCATTCTGGACAAACTCGTTTCATATATTTTTTAACAAAGATAATATTTTTTTTAATTTGAAGCCTAATTTTTACCTTATTATATTTTTTCTTTTCAAAAAAAAGAACAAAAACAAATTATTTCACAAAAAAATTGATAAAAATCTTATCAATAGAACATCTAAATGCCTAAATTCTTTTTAATTTCTTCAATATCTACATTTTCGATGTATTTTGGGATGTTCTTGAAAATGCCGTGGAAACCTAATTTCTCCAATTTCAATTCTTCAATTGCTGCTTCTTTTGTCCAATTCTGAAAAACAATTCGGTACATTGCAATAGCAACGCCCGTGCGGTCGGAACCATGAAGACAATGAATTAAAATATTTCCTTTTCGATTTTTTATTGTTCGCAAAATTTCAATAATATCTTCATCTTTGATATTACCTGCTCGCATATTAATGTGATGAAGTTTGAGCTTTGTGCCTTTGGCCTCATCATTGTCTGAATAGCCTTGTCGCAAATTCAGAATTTCGCTTATTCCATAATTTTCAAGCAAGATAAATTGTTCCTCATTCGGCTGTTCCGAGCGATAAATTCCTGAATCAATCATATACATATTTTCCAATCCCAAATCATCAATTTTGACAAGATTCTGAGAAAAAAGTAACACAGAAAATAACAAACAAAAGAATAGTAAATTAATTTTTTTCATTTTTTTATTAGAATTATAGAGGTTAAATATTAGTAGATATATTAATAAGTATTACAAAATTATTCATGGTAAAAATTCTTTCAATTCTGAGATGGAATTTGATACAGCATTTACGACAAATTATTTTAAATATTTTTTAACAAAGATATTATATTTTTGAATTTATAACCTAATTTTTACCATATTATATTTTTTCTTTTCAAAAAAAGAATAAAATGATTATTTTTACAAAAAAAAAATGGATAAAATCGAAAATCTAATCAATAAAATTTCTAATATTTATAATAATTTCAATAATAGTTCAATCGAACGCGACATTTTATTAGAAAATATTCGTAATTTATATTCTGAAATATTATCATTAAATGTAGAAAATATTAATTCAGAAAAAAAACATCTCGCAGAGATTGAAAGACAAAGACTTGCCGAAGAACAAGAAAAAAAACATCT
>CAZBPT010000019.1:34043-37266 GCA_964493875.1 uncultured Bacteroidales bacterium
GCAGAGATTGAAAGACAAAAACTTGCCGAAGAACAAGAAAGAAAACATCTTGCAGAAATTGAAAGACAAAAACATGCAGAAGAACAAGAAAGAAATCGCATTGTAGAGAATCACAAAAAAAATCATGAAAAAAATCTTAGCAAGCCTGCAGATAAAAAAATTGTCACAATTGGTGAAAGTTTTCAAAAAGGAAGCATGTCTCTTTATGATAAATTAGCTAATAATAAACCCAGAGCAATAACAGATAAGATTCAGGAATCTGCAATAAGCAATATTTTAGCTTCAATACCAATTGGTGATAGATTTTTATACATTAAAGAATTGTTTAATAATGATTCGAATTTGTTCCAGGAAGCTATTAAAAACATTGAGGAACAAAATAATTTTGAAGACGCAGTAAATTTCTTAATGTTTAACTATAAAATTGAAGAAGAGAACGAGAACTTAATATCGTTTTTACAAATAGTAAGAAGAAGATTTTTATAGATTTTACATATCAAGTAAAAAGATAAAAATCATTATAAAAATAAAAAGTATTATCTTTACAAAAAAAATTATGGGAATATTAGATAATAAAATTGTATTAGTAGTAGGTGGAACAAGAGGAATAGGTAGAGCAATAGTAATAAAAGCAGCAAAAGAAGGAGCAAAAGTAAGTTTCACTGCACGCAGTAAAAATGAAAATTTCCTTAGTTTAGAAGAAGAACTAAAAAATTTGAATTGTGAATATTTAGGATTTGCTGCCGATGCTGCAAATTATGAAGAAGCAGAGAAAGTTGCAAATGAAGTTGTTGACAAATTTGGAAGAATAGATGTATTAATAAACAATGCCGGTATTACAGAAGACGGTTTATTAATGCGAATGTCAGAATCACAATGGGATAAAGTAATCAATACAAATTTGAAATCTGTATTTAATTATACAAAGGCTGTTCAAAAGACTATGCTAAAGCAGAGAAACGGTTCAATAATAAACATGAGTTCTGTTGTTGGGAAAATGGGTAATGCAGGACAAGCGAACTACGCAGCGTCCAAAGCCGGAATAATTGGATTTACAAAATCAATTGCTAAAGAATTAGGTTCACGTAATATTCGTTGCAATGCAATAGCTCCTGGATTTATCGAAACCGACATGACGAGCATATTATCTGATACAGTAAAGACAGAACTATCTCAACAAATACCACTTAAACGTCTGGGAAACACAGAAGATGTAGCAAATTTATCTGTTTTTCTTGCTTCGGACTTTTCATCCTATATAACCGGTCAGGTAATCAATGTTTGTGGGGGTATGAATATATAAAAATTCACTCACATATTAACAAATTTACTTTTTAAATCTATAAAAATTCTCGATAATTAATTTTCGTTAACTGTTTTTTTTCATAAAACTCTCTGAAAAATAAGGTTTTTCAACGATTATATAATTTTTTATATTTGTTAAAAAAAAATTTTTTTTTTTAAAAAAAAATGTGTATATTTCGATGAGAAATTTAATTTATTATTAACAATTAATTCCGTTCTATGAAAAAAACTCTACTATTTTTATTTTATATTTGTTTATCAATGACTTTACTTTCGCAAGAAGTAAAAGTAGCGTATATTATTTCAGAGAAAGAATATCCAAATAACACAA
This sequence comes from uncultured Bacteroidales bacterium, assembly GCA_964493875.1. Classification (GTDB taxonomy): domain Bacteria; phylum Bacteroidota; class Bacteroidia; order Bacteroidales; family ML635J-15; genus Bact-19. The sequence continues at coordinate 35,680 of CAZBPT010000019.1, forward strand.
AAACATGTTATGTAAAGTTAGGTCAGTCAATATCACCGGACTTGGATGCAATAATAAAAAAATATGTTAGCGAAAGCGATAACCGCATTATAACTTTTTCTTTCTTCGATAAAAAAGATTACAGTAAATTAATGTTTACAAGTGAAATTTCAATGACAACCGATAATATTATAGAAAAAATAAATGAAGCTATAAATCAATACATTATCAAGATAAATGCGAATAGTGCAGAAAATGACATATCATTTGGGAATTTAATTATTGAAGATCAAATTGTCATTCCTGAAAAACCAAAAAACAGAATTGGTGGGAACAACCTAATAAAGGTTGAATAGAAAATTATTATTAATAATTTAAATTTTAGACAATGAAAAAAACTTTACTTTTAATATTGCTTAATTTATTTATATTCAGTGCATTTTCAGCAACTTGCACAATGACATTAAGCTCAACAGCTACGGGAAATGATTCAGATCCTACATCTGCAAGTGTTCTTTTTAGTGGAGCCCCCTCAGATGCAGTAATTACAACAGTATCAATAACTGCCTCAATCGCAAGCCCAAGTGGAACAAGTTGGTGCCCAGATTGGTACACAATGGATATTTACGCAAATGGAGTTTGGAACTTAGACATGTGCAACGGGACTTATGATGTAAGTGGCATGAACGGTTTGGCTGTTAACGGCCAATACTTCCAAGTAGATTCATGGGATGCTGACAGTTATTCTGACAATGTAACTGTTTCAATTTCAGTAACAATAACATACACAACCAGTGGAACTTGTTCAAGTGGGTGTAATTGGCAAATATGTTTAGAAGACAGTGCTGGAGACGGTTGGAATGGGGCTTCAGTCTCAGTATATGTGAATGGCGCAGGTTTAGGATCAGCAACACTTTCAACTGGCTCAGGACCTGAATGTTACATAATTCCATTTTCAGAAGGTGATGATATTCAAATAGATTTTTCTTCCGGCTCTTATGATGGAGAATGCTCATATTATATAACAGATGCAAATGGAACTGTTTTTTATAATAGTGGAGCATCACCTGACAATATATCTATAACAGATGCAGAATGTGTTGTAGCAGGAGCAGGAACTTGTGATTCATTTATCACAATTCCTCCTGGATCAGATGGTTCAATATGTTCTATGGCAACAGCCTTCTGCGCAGAACCATTAGTAGGTGTAACATACGAAACACAAATTGATAACGGGATTGCTCCAACAGGACCAAATTATGGCTGTGTATGTGAAGCTGGAGCGAATAATCCTACATGGCTTTATATGCAGATAGGGACTTCAGGACCTATAACAATGCAAATAACAAGTTCTTGTGGAGATGTTGATTATGCAGCATGGGGACCCTTCTCGGCTCCTACCTGCGATGTAAATTGCTTAACATCTTCAGGAGCAATATGTACGACAACAAATTATTCGGCTCCGGCTGGAAATATGGTCGATTGCGCATATAGTACTGCCACTGTAGAAACATTAGATATTCCATATGCAAATGTAGGTGAATTTTATATGATTATGATTGCTAATTATGCAAATTGTTCGGGTACAATTACTTTTAATCAAATATC
>CAZBPT010000020.1:0-3775 GCA_964493875.1 uncultured Bacteroidales bacterium
TCAAAATCTTGATTATAAGGAATGTCAACGTGAGGAACAGGTTCACTTTCCAAAATTACATCATAAGTTTTTGTTGTACCATCTTCTGCTGTAACAACATATTGAACTGCTGTTCCGGCAACAAATGTTTGTGCAATTCCACTTTGAGGAGATACTGTTGCTAAATTAGACACTGTAATCGTGGGAGTATGTGTGCCTATGGCAATTGTCCAAGGCATTGTAACAGTAATTGTTGGATTTGGCAAAGCTGCCTCATCAATTACGGAAGAAAGTTGTCCTGTGATGTCAAAAGACAAAATGTCTTTGTCGGTACTCAGTTTTTCAATAAAACGAATTGAATCGATTTGAGCATTGTAACCATTTAGAACAGTAAAAACATAAGTAGTTCCTGCGGTATAATAACCCGGCAGAATTGTAAATGTTTTTAATCCAACAGAACCAATAGCTGTGTCAGAAATAGAAACGCCACCAGTTTGAATTACCGTTTGTGTGCTCGTAGAAGCTCCAGAATGGCCATAAAATTCGATTGTGCCAACATTAAATGTCATTACGGGCAATTGCAATGATGCTCCTGTTTTACCGAGCATAAGGTAGTGTGAGGCATTGTAATAATACTTAGAAGCTGATCCTTCACCAGGGTCGGCATATACAGAATATGTGCCGTTGGTATAAGATCCCGCAACAGTAGCTCCAGGATCAGTAGCCCCTTCTGGAAAATGCCAATCATTGGTTGAAAAGTCCAACAAGACTGATTGTTGCGCATTAATACTCGCTATAGCAAGCAGAAATGACGCAAGAAAAAAGAGTATTTTTCTCATAATAAAAGTTTTTAAGGTTAATATTAATTTACTTATTATAGATTATTTTACAAATATAAACATTTTTTGATAAAGTTACCAAAAAAAAAAAAAATCAAGCAAATATTCATTATTGCAATCACAAATTGAAGAAATATTATATTACTAATGTTCAAATAATTAGTTAATATATTTACAAAATATTATATATTTTTATGAAATAGTTTTTATTGTAAGAAAAATAGGATTTTAATTATAGATAAAATAATTTTAAAAAAATATAAAAAATCGTTATCTTTGTAAAAAATACGGGGTGTGGCGCAGTTGGTAGCGCGCTACGTTCGGGACGTAGAGGCCGTGAGTTCGAGTCTCGCCACCCCGACAAAAAAGTTGTCGCAAGGCGATTTTTTTTTTGCTTTGTCGTTGTACTTAGAAAAACTCAAAAATCACTCCTCCTGACTTTATCAAATTATCAAAAATTTAATTTTTTATAAGTAAAGCTTATTTCCGTTGGCACAGATTTTTGTATCAAAAACAGTAACAACAACTTAAGCAAATGTACCGGCAAGTCTTTCATATCACTACCGATATGCTTTTAATTTTTTTTAGAAAATTAATTATTTCCAAATTCCATCAGATAAGATTTGATGAAGTCATTGATATTACCATCTAAAACTGACTGAGCATTTCCGGTTTCGTAACCTGTTCTTAAATCTTTTACCAATTTGTAAGGGTGTAAAACATAATTTCTAATTTGTGATCCCCACTCTATTTTTTGTTTTTGTCCTTCAATTTTTTGCTTTTCTTCTTCTTGCTTTCTAAGTTCCAATTCATATAATTGAGATTTAAGAAGTCTTATAGCATTTTCTTTATTCTTGAGTTGTGACCTTGTTTCGCTGTTCTCTATTACTATTCCACTAGGTATGTGTTTTAGTCGAACAGCAGTTTCAACTTTATTAACGTTTTGCCCGCCCGCGCCACTGCTTCTATAAGTATCCCACTCAATATCGTTTTGGTTTATTTCTATGGTAATACTGTCATCTATCAAGGGATAAACAAAAACTGATGCAAAAGAAGTATGTCTTTTGTGAGCAGCATCAAAAGGTGAAAGCCGCACTAATCTATGAACGCCGTTCTCTCCTTTTAGATACCCAAAGGCAAATTCTCCGGAAACACTGAAAGTTATAGACTTCAACCCTGCAAAATCTCCTTCTTGACTATCAATGATTTGAATTTGATAATTATTTTCTTCTGCATAACGGAAATACATTCGCGACAACATTTCAGTCCAATCACAACTTTCTGTTCCTCCTGCACCGGCATTTATTTGCAAAACGGCATCAAAAGAATCCTGCTCTTTGTTAAGCATAGTTTTGAGTTCAAGAGATTCCACAACCTTCAAAGCCTTGTCGTATTCTTCGTCGAGTTCTGTTTCAGTGATGTCGCCACTTTTAAAAAAATCGAAGGCAATGTATAATTCATTACTTTGAATATCAACAGATTCAAAAGAACTCACCCACTTTTTTTGTGAATTTATTTTTTTTAAAAGAGTTTCTGCATCTTTAGGATTTGTCCAAAAATCGGGAAGCTCTGTAATTTTTTTGTCCTCGCTAATTTTAATAATCTTATTATCAATGTCAAAGACACCTCCTCAAAGCCTCTGTACGCTTTTTAATCTCTTTTATTTTATCTATTGTAACCATTTTTTATTATAAACTACAACCCAACAAACAATTACATTTATCGGAAATTTGTCCTTTTAATCGCATTTCAATCATATCTGCAATTTTATTTTTCAAACCATCAATATTAATTTTTGAAAGAATATCGTTTGCAAAGGCAAATAAGAGTAATTGTCGAGCTTCTTCGTACTCTATACCTCTTTGTTGCAGATAAAACAATTCGCTTTCATTTAATTGACCAACAGTAGAGCCATGACCGCAAATAACGTCATCAGCATAAATTTCCAATTGTGGCTTTGTAAATATTTTTGCGTCCTTTGTTAAACAAATATTTCTGTTTTCCTGACGTGCATCCGTTTTTTGAGCTTCTTTTTTTACAACAATCTTACCTTCAAAAAAACAAACGGCATTTTCATCAATAATATTTTTATATAATTCGTGGCTCTTTGCATTAGGAACATTGTGAGTTACTAATGAAAAATTTTCAAAAATTTGTTTTCTGTCTGCAAGACTTAATGAATATAAGCCTGCTTCACTGTGTTCTCCCATTAAGGAAACATAAATATTATTTCTTAAAATATTTCCGTGAAGTAATAATTCTAATGTCTTTATTGTAGAATTTTTTTCAACAGAAGCAAATAAATAATTATTAACGATTGAATTTGAAGTTTCATTTTGAACTGTATAATATTCCAAATTAGAATTATCATTAATAATGGCTTCGGATACGTCTATGACGAAATTTTTACTGTTGTTTAATGAATGACTACAAACAATTAATGATACTTCCGAATTTTTTTCTATAATAAATAAATTTCTATTAAAAAAGTTTTTATTTTCAAAGCCAAAACTAAGATTTATTATTTGAAAAGGAATCTCAATTTTAACATTTTCAGGAATATATAAAAACAATCCGTCATTAGCAAATAAAGTACTTAAAAATGAATATTTATCATCGGAATTTTTTGCTAAACTATCATAATATTTTTCAAAAATAGAAGGATATTTTTTTGAAGCTTCCTGCATCCCGCAAATTATCACTCCTTCAGGAATGGTATTCTCAATAAATTTCTTCTTATAAAAAATTCCATTTGACAAGAATATTACATTTGCTTCTAAATCTTCATTTTGGCAGCAAAACAAATCGGACAAATCAACTTCTTCTTCGTTATTAAAAATAAAATTATAATCTATTTCAGAAGCAGATTCAATTTTTGAATGTTCATATCTTTTTGCTAGTTCTTTCGAAAAGTTATTTCCCATGAGAATATCATAAGAATTTTCTCGTGTTGAAAA
>CAZBPT010000020.1:3875-6500 GCA_964493875.1 uncultured Bacteroidales bacterium
GCATTTTCTTTGGTTTTAAGTTTATTAACTCCATTAGAAACTATTCGTAGTGCATCAATATCAAGTCCTGAGTCTGTTTCATCTAAAATAGATAATGAGGGCCTAAGAATTGCCATTTGAAATATTTCGTTTCGTTTCTTTTCTCCTCCCGAAAAACCTACATTGACAAAGCGTCCCGTTAAATCGGATTTCATTTCCACTAAAGCTTTAGTTTTTTCTAGATGGTCTCTAAATTCTTCAGCAGACAAAGCTTCTAAACCTTGATATTTTCTTTTCGAATTTATAGCCTGATACAAAAATTTATTCATAGAAACTCCAGGGATTTCCACAGGATATTGAAATCCTAAAAAAATACCTGCATTAGCTCTATCTGCAACAGACATTTCTAAAATATTTTTACCAAAATAGTAAATTTCCCCTTTTGTTACTTTATAGTTAGTATTTCCGGCTATTACTGCAGATAATGTAGATTTTCCAGAGCCATTAGGACCCATTATTGCGTGAACTTCACCTGCTTTAACTTCTAAATTAACCCCGTTAAGAATTTTTTTCCCCTCAATCTCGGCGTGTAAGTCTATTATTTGTAACATTTTTTTTACAAAGGTAAATGATTTTTTTTATTTTTAAAAAAAATTGTTTTGTTATTTATTCTTATGTTTTTTCTCGAAATTATCTTTTCTTGTCTGATTTATAATGTAATTTATTATTAATCATTCTGTTATTGTATTGTTGCAATCGCATTATTAATGACTCATGCAGATTTTTCCATTTCTCGTCATCGTTTTTATAAATATTATTCATTAAATATACGTCTTTTTTAATGTCGTAAATTACTTTGATATTTTCACCGTCCGATTGAATAAGATATTCTCCATCCGAGAATTCATAAATATTATTATTACAATTTATAAATGTCTCTTTTTGAAGACTGTCAAAAAGGTTTCTTCCAAAACTAAAAACTGTATCTTTTATATTCAATGCACTCAATACAGATAGATTTATATCTATATGCTGTGCCATCTCATTTGCCCGATATGCTTTTATTAGTTTTGGTGCATAAAAAATAATTGGTACTTTATATGCTCCGAAAGAATTTAAGTAACTATAATATTTGTGCTCAGGATTTACGTGGTCTGCTGTAATTACAAATAATGTTTTATCGAACCATTCAAATTTTGATATAGTATGAAAAAATTCTCTTAAGGCATCATCTGTGTAAGTTATTGTTTTTTCGAATGGCGTTAGACTATCTATATCCGGAGCTACATAATCAGAAGGAATAGCAAAAGGGTGATGTGAAGAAAGAGTAAAAATTGTAACGGCAAATGGTTGTTGATATTCATTAATTTTTTTTACAGCAAATTGTAAAAACTTTTTATCCCAAATTCCCCAAGTTCCATCATAATCTGCTTCATTATTATATTCGTCACGACCATAATAATCGTCAAAGCCCGCTCCTTTTGAAGTAGAATTAAAACTCATTGTACCGTTATTGCCACCATGGAAAAATGCAGTTTTATATGAATTTCTTTTTAAAAACGAAGCTATACCTTCTAATTGATTTGAAGCATATCTTGAAGAGGAATAATCTGTTTCCATGAGTGAGGGCAAACCAGATAATATTGACGGCAAGGCTTCTCTGGAACGTCTCCCGTTTGACATCCCATTAAATGTTAAGCTATGCTCTGCCAAGGAGTCTAAAAATGGCGTCAAACTATGCTCCATTCTTTTGTTATAATAACGAATCATTTCTTGCCCATAACTTTCTAATATTATCAACACTAAGTTATAATTTTTCCCATCGTCAATAATAAAACGATTGTTATTTAATTCCGTATGAATTGGATTATACAATGAATCAATGATAGAATCATCAAAATATCTAATTTCTTTTAATGTACTTCCCGAGCTGCTTCTAAATATTGAAAATGGGGTATTTAACACCAAAGGAATATTTTTCGAATTAGTATAATTTGCTGCGGTAATTAATTCTATTGGTTTTAGCTGAAATCCACCTCGCATTCCAATTGCCGAAAGTCCAATAAGAAAAACAAAGATTGAAGATTGGATGAGATAGAATTTGAGTTTTTTCTCTTTTTTATGAGTTTTAAGTTTAGTTTTCCTCGTTAGAATTATTATTAGAAAAATAAAAACAATTAAAATCAAAATCATGTACCAATAATCAATGAAAAATTGAATCAACAATCCCGATTGATTTTCGTCAGTTTGTCGAAAAAAGTCAAACAATTCAGATGTCATCCTTTTATCAAGAAATCTAAAATAAATTACATCTGTCAGATTAAGAGCAATTGCCGATGAATTTGAAAAAATAAAAAGAATATCAACAATTTTTTTGTAGATTTCGTTATTGTATTTAAAGTAAATTGGTATTCCATAGAAAAATATCAACGGAATATTAAATAAAACAAGAGTATAAATATCGAAGCGAAAGCCTGCAAAAAATAGTTTTATCAATTCCAACGATGATAAATCATGAAAACAATTTGAATTAAATACATAAAGTAACCACCTGCTAAGAGCCAGTAGTAATAATATTGTAATTAACCTGACTATTAACAGTTTTCCAAAAGCAATTTCTTTTTTACTCCAAATAATATTAAAGAT
>CAZBPT010000020.1:6600-21034 GCA_964493875.1 uncultured Bacteroidales bacterium
TCAAATTCAACATCTGTAATTTCTTCACTTAAAATACAAGTATTGTCGTATTCAATATCGTCGTCAGAAATATCTGAAGTTTCATTAATTGCTAAATCGTTATCAAAATCGCCTTGAATATTATTAGCCGGCAACAAATTTCCTTTTTCATCTTTAAATTTAACAACAGCCAAGTTTGTAGATGTTTCTGTAAGTCCTTCAATATCTAAACTCATAGCAAAAACTCCGTTAGGACAAACATAAAGAGCATTTGTCAAGTCTAATTGCGTTCCCATGTCAATTACAAATTCAGGCAAATCCACAGATTTTAATTCCAAATTTATGTCTTTATCTGTTTTTTCGTTTTTATATTCGCCGTATATTTCTTTTTTAAAAGTATTGAAATCGTTTTTCAAATTTTTCACGTGTTTATTTTTCACGGTAAAAATGAAATCGGCAAAACGCGGAATTGCATTATGTCTGTCTCCACCATCAAAATCAGCTAGTCTGGCAGTATATTTTTCGGTAATTAATTGTAAAAACCTGTTAGAGATTTTGTTTGCATTTCCGAGACCTTTATGAATTTCATCACCACTATGACCACCTTTCAAGCCATTAACAATAAATTTGAATGCTACGGAATCACTAGGAATATTTTCCATGAAATAAGTAAAATTAGCCGATAAATCAATTCCGCCGGCACAACCAATATATATTTGACCTTCCTCTTCGCTATCAAGATTAATTAAGAATTTTGATTCAAAAAAGTTTTTTTGCAAAGCAAAAGCACCAGTTAAACCTGTTTCTTCATCAACAGTAAATAAGCATTCTATTGGTCCGTGTTTTATTGTATTGTCAGTGAGTATAGCCATACACATTGCAACGCCAATGCCATCGTCAGCACCAAGAGAAGTACCTTTTGCTTTTACCCAATCTCCATCAATGTATGGAGTAATTGGGTCTTTAGAAAAATCAATTTTTACATCTTTGTTAGCGGTACAAACCATATCAAGATGTGCTTGAAATGCCACTGATTTTCTTTTTTCCATTCCTGGGGTAGCTGGCTTAGTTATTAATACGTTTCCAGCTTTATCTCGTTTTGCAGATAATTTATGTTCTTTTGCAAAATTCAACATAAATTCAATTACTTTTTCTTCGTGTTTAGACTCTCTAGGAATTTGAGTTAATTTCTCAAAATAATTCCACACTAATTGTGGTTGTAAGTTTGTTAATATTGACATATTACTATAATTTTATTATAATTCAAATTTTATTGGCAAGACCATTTTCGTAGAAACCGGTTTGCCATCTTTTGTTCCCGGTTTCCATTTTGGCATTTTTGATACTACCCTGATAGCTTCTTCATCAAGAATTTTATTTGGAGATCTTAATACTTTTGGAGAAGAAATATTTCCATTTTTGTCGACAACAAATTCTACAATTACCCTTCCCTTAATATTATTTACTTTCGCAGCTTCAGGATAACTAATATTGGAAGAAAGATATTTTATCATTGCAGCTTCCCCTCCTATAAATGACGGATCTGTATCTAACTCATCGTAAGGTACAATACCACTTGAACTTGTGTTTTCTTGGGAGAAACACAAGAATGTTGAAGAACATAAAAAGACAAAAATAATTGTTTTAGATAAGTTTCCCATAACTATAATTTTTTTGAAAGATAATATTTTTTTCAAAAAAAAACAAAACTAATAAAATTAATATTCAATTCAATTCAATTTACTTTACTTTATCTTGTAGAATTTGTAATTTACCTCATAACCCGTACTTGTCAGATGACTAACATCTAATACGCTGTCTTTAAGAGAATTTACACGAAAAATAGCCTTACTGTTATATTTATCTTGACCGATGCTGTATTCTGATGGTGCTTCATCGTAATAAAGTCTCATTTGTTTTTGACGAATTTCCCAGCCAAATTCGTTTACAGTTGAATTTGTTGTAAGATAAGATTTTCCTCTGTTGTCTTCTCCAAATTCAAGTATGGGCATATAATAAATTCTTGCATTAGCATTTGTCCGTGGCTCCCATGAATGTCCTGTTAAGGCTTCTTCCCACTGTATATCGTTCTCAGTTTTTTTACAAGAGGAAAATAATAATAATGTTAAAAGGAAGATTACAAAAATATTTTTTCCCATAGCTTATTTTTTATTTTTTATAAATTCTTTGTATTTTGTCATACAATCGGATATCATATCATTTACGCCTGAAGAGGTTATTGTAGCACCTGATAGTGCATCTACAGCAAAGTTGTTATCTTCTTTTTTACCTTTTAATACCTTAATCTCGACATTAGAAAAATTATCGTCAAAAATTTTTTTCCCTATAAATCTTTCTTGAAAAGGTCTATCTGCAATTTCTGCACCTAAACCGGGAGTTTCCGATTTATGATTAAATAATATTCCGTAAATTGTATTATTGTCGTTATCGAGAGAAAGATATCCAGAAATTTCTCCCCATAAGCCTTTTCCAATAAGTGCAAAAATTGTTTTATAATTATTGTCGTCAATTTTGGCGATAAAAACAGGCATTTTGCGTTCTGTTTTTTCTTTTTTCATTTCTTCTTTTATGTCAATAATAAAAGCATCTTCATTCTTAAAAACATTTCCGGAATAATCCACAACATAAGAATCTATTATATATTTTTTGTACAATAATTCAACGCTATCCTTTGGACAAAAAACATTTATAGACGTTAATATGTTACTTTTTTTCTCTATTTCTAAATTGTGCTTTTGTTTTGGCACAAGTAAAAAGTTCACGGTGCTAAGAGCTGCAGCAATAATTAATATTAGAATTGTAACAAAAATTATGGTATATGTATTAGATTCTTTGTTTATCATATTAATTTTCTTTTTAGTCGATTCCTAATATTAATACTTACAACAATGTGGTCAATAAGAGGAGCAACAATATTCATTATAAGAATAGCAAGCATCATACCTTCGGGGTAAGCAGGATTTGCTACACGAATTAATATTGCCAAAGCACCGATTAAGAAGCCATAAATTATTTTCCCAATATTGCTAGAACAACCTGTAACAGGGTCTGTAGCCATAAACACCATTCCGAATGCAAACCCACCTAAACATAAATGTTCATACCAAGGAATAGACATTAATGGAGAACTGCCAAAAAAATTAAACAACATTCCAACAAAAGAACCGCCAATCAATACTGAAAGCATAATTCTCCAACTTGCAACACCGGTAAACAATAACAATAAAGCACCAATTGCTATTGCTATAACAGAAGTTTCTCCAACAGAACCCGGAATTATGCCTATTATTATTTCTTTTAAAGATATTGTTTCTCCAATAGAATTTAAGAAGTGCGAGCCATTATTAATAGCTTGTGAAAGTAAAGTTTCACCACTTTTTGCATCAAGAGGAATATCTGCATTTATTAAATTATTTATCCAAATTTTATCGCCGGTCATATATGCAGGAAAAGCAAAAAATAAAAAAGCTCTTGCCGTTAATGCAGGATTTAAAATATTATAACCTGTTCCACCAAATATTTCTTTTCCAATTAATACTGCAAAGGCAGTCGCAATGGCCAACATCCATAATGGGATGTCAATAGGAACAATTAAAGGGATTAACATTCCTGTTACTAAAAAACCTTCGTTTACTTCATGTTTTCTTATCTGTGCAATAATAAATTCTATTGATAATCCTACAACATACGATACTATTATAAGTGGTAAAACTTTAATAAAACCAAATAAAAAGATTTCCAAAAAAGTTTTTTCTTCTTCTAAAATTAGAAAATGCTGATAACCGGTATTGTACATACCAAAGAGCAAACAAGGAATTAAAGCAAAAACTACAATTATCATTGTTCGTTTGCTGTCGATGGCATCTTTTATATGGCAACCTTTTTCTGTAACAGCATCCGGTACAAATAAAAAAGTTTCAAAAGCATTAAAAGTCGAGTGCAAAAAGGAAAATTTTCCATTTTCTGAGAAATGAGGTTTCAATACTTCGATTTTTTCTTTTATTAGTTTTTTAATTTTCATGTTTATTTCGCAAAAATAACGTTTTTTTTGTATTATTAGTTTTTATTAAAAACTTTTTGACAAAAAAAAGATGGCAATAAATACCATCTTTTTATACGAAAATTTCAATTTATCTAGATTTTAAAAATTTTACCGGAGAATAATAGATCTTTTACAGTTTTTATTTCGCTTTTTTTAGATAACTCATCAACTTGATTTTGTAGCAAAGTTTCATAAGTATCATTATCCACGCAACGAATAACACCCATTGCAACCGGCAATTCAGGGTAAGCCATTTTTGCCAACATATAATGAATATTTGGATTTGGATTTTTTTCGTCATGAACCATAATGTCTTTTTCGGTAATACCGTTTTCTCCTATCGTTACAATCTTAATGTTAGCACCATCAAGGATAAGACCTTTGTTTTTTTCTTTACCAAAGATCATTTTTTTGCCGTGTTCTAGGTATATGATTCTGTCATCTTTTACATCTTTTCCGATAATACATTCATGAGTATTGTTATTAAATATTACACAATTTTGAAGAATTTCAACAACAGAAGTACCTTTGTGCTTTGCCGCCTTTACCAAAACGGATTCCATTCCTTTTAAATCTTTGTCAATAGTTCTTGCAAAGAAAGAACCTTGTGCACCAATCACAAGACCTCCCGGTTCAAATGGTTGTTCAATCGTTCCATCAGGAGAAGATTTTGTAATTGAACCAAAGGGAGTTGTAGGAGAATATTGTCCTTTTGTCAATCCGTATATTCTATTATTAAAGATCAAAACGTTAATATCTATATTTCTACGAATCAAATGGATAAAATGATTTCCACCAATTGCCATTGAATCGCCGTCTCCTGTTGTAACCCAAACATTAAGATTTGGACGAGATGTTTTTAATCCCGATGCAATAGGAATTGCACGTCCGTGTAAAGTATGAAAACCATAAGTATTCATATAATAAGGAAATCTGGAAGAGCAACCTATCCCAGAAACAACAACAACGTCTTCTTTTTTTACATTAATTTGAGGAAGAGCTTTTTGTACAGCAGCCAAAATAGCATAACTTCCACATCCAGCACACCATTTTACAGGTTTATCGATTTTAAAATCTGCACTTGTTAATATTTGTACTTCTTCCATCTTATTTATTATTTAATAATTTGATAAATTCGTCTTTTAACTCTTTAATGAAAAATGGCAACCCCTGTACTTTATTGTATTGGAGATAAGAAAATTGAGGTTGTTGAGCTCTTAAATAATCTACAAATTGACCTGAGTTTAATTCGCATACAACCAATTTTTTAAATTTTTTAAAAACATCTTCTGTATTTTTTGGTAATGGGAAAATGTAATTAAATTGAGATAGACTGATATCATATCCTTCTTCGCGAAGTTCTGCCACAGCTGATTTTAAAGTACCGTAAGTACCGCCCCAGCCAATAACGAGAAGTTCACCACCTTCTTTGTTCCCAAATATCTTTTGATCAGGAATATCATTTGCAATACGTTGAACTTTTTCAGCACGATTGTTTGTCATTACCTGATGGTTATATGGATCGTGAGACACTTCACCGCTAACATCTTCTTTTTCTAATCCACCAATTCTGTGTTCCAATCCTTTTTGACCTGGAACAGCCCAAAAACGGTTGAGTTTTTTAGGATCTCTTCTATATGGCTTGTAGCCAGGATCATTGTCATTTACTGTTGGAGGAATAATTTCAGGGAATTCATCAACATTTGGAATTTTCCAAAGTTCTGTGCCATTTGCCAAATAGCCATCTGTTAATAAGATTATTGGAGTCATGTGCTCTACTGCAATTTTGCATGCGCGATATGCATAATCGAAACAATTTCCGGGAGTTGAAGCTGCAATTACAGGCATTGGAGACTCTCCATGTCGTCCGTGAATTGCTTGCAACAAGTCTGATTGTTCAGTTTTTGTAGGAAGCCCTGTAGAAGGTCCACCACGTTGAACGTCAATAATTACCAACGGCAATTCAGTTATTACTGCTAAACCTGCAGCTTCTGTTTTCAAAGAAAGACCTGGTCCTGATGTTGACGTAACGCCAAGACTTCCACCAAAACTTGCACCTATCGCGGTACCAATAGCAGCGATCTCATCTTCTGCTTGGAAGGTTTTCACTCCCATAAATTTTTTACCACAAAGTTCTTGTAAGATATCTGTTGCCGGAGTAATAGGATAAGAACCTAAAAACAATTTCAAACCGGCTTTTTCAGCACCTGCAATAAGCCCCCAAGCGGTTGCTTGATTTCCAGTAATTTGGCGGAAATCCCCTTTTTTACTTTTTGCAGGGTTTATATGGAATTGTGTAGCAATTGCTTCAACTGTTTCTGCATAATTATACCCTGCTCTCAAAACTGCAAGGTTAGGTTTTATTAAATGTGGCTTTTTAGCAAATTTTTTTGCTAAAAAGTCTTCAACGTTTTTTACATCTCTATCAAAAAGGAATAGCAAAAGACCCATTACAAATTGGTTACGAGTTTTATCAGCCGTCTTTAGATCTGTACCATCTTTAAGTTCAGCAACAGTTGAACGTGTTAATGATGTTATTGGAGCCTTAATGACTGTATAACCTTCCAAAGTTCCATCTTCAAAAGGATTGTCGATGTAATTGGCTTTTTTATAATGACTGTCATCAAAATTGTCAATATCAATAATAACAGTAGCTCCTGGTTTTAGCCATTTTAAATTGACTTTTAAAGCGGCTGGATTCATCGCAATTAAAACATCTGCTTGATCGCCAATTGTTTGAATTTCTTTTCCACCAATATGAACCTGAAAACCGGAAACGCCGGCAACAGTTCCCTGTGGTGCTCTTATCTCAGCCGGATAATCGGGAAACGTTAATAAATCATTTCCAAATGAAGCCGATAAATCGGAAAATTGTGTTCCGGTAAGTTGCATTCCATCACCTGAATCTCCTGCAAATTTAATCACAATGTCTTCAATGTTTTTGATTTTCTTTTGATTATTTTCCATTTTTTCTTATTAGAGTACAAAATTACAACATTTTATTGTCTTAAACAAACTTATTTTAACTTTTTTGATTTTTGTTTATTAGCCTGCTTTTTAGAAAATAAGGACTAATTTTATTCTTCCTTGATTATAACAAATTAGCAAGAAAAAATATATTTTTATGAATTGATTTTTTTAAGAAAAAATTCCTTTTTGCTTGACAATGAAACTTCGTATTTTTCTTCTACAAAAATTATTTTTTTTATTTGTTCTCTACAAAAATCTTTGTATTTTTGAGAGTCAGGACTAATTGCTTTGTGTTCCATTGCATTATTTATTTTTTCGATCTCGGACATATAATTGATGCTCCTCTTTGAAAAAACAGATTTCTGAAATATTTCCCAAATGTATTCTCTTGCTGTTTCTGAAACATGAAGCATATCATTTGCGAAAAAACGATAATCACGCAATTCTTCATTTACTATTTCAAAGGCAGGAAAATAATTACAGATTGAATTTTTTTTGCATAATTTATCACAAGCCAATACCAATGTAGATTTACTTATGCTGTTATTTATTATACTGTCCTTGAAATATTTTACCGGACTTATTGTAAAAATTATTTGTATTTGAGGTGCAAATTCATGAATTTTTTTTATTATTGTCGACCAGTTTTCTACAATCTCTTCTACAGAAAGCAAATAATAATTAAACAAATTTCCGGCTTGTTTATGACAATTACTCACGATTTCCTTTGTTTCTTTTAGCTCATAGACAAAAGCTGTTCCAAATGTAATGAATAAATAATTGGATTTTTTCAAATAATCGTGTAATGACAAAATTTTATCATTTGCGTTTTCAATCGCTAAGGAAAGATTAGTTTTTGATAAAAGGGAAGAAAAATCATAAGAATTCCAAAAATTATCGTCATAAAAAAAATATTCTTTTGTATATTGCTTTTTATTAATTATATCAATAATTCTGTTGGAAATAGAAATAGGATTATACAAATTTCCAAAGGGATTTACTTCGATTGATATTCCGTTTTGTTTAATTTTTTCTCCAATATTTACAGAAAAACAAGACCCAAGTGACAAAATACTTTCTTTATAGTCAATTTGAAATTTATAATTAACTTTTTCTACTTCTGTTTTTAATTGCATGGTTATTTGTTTTTGATAATTATTATTAAAAATCCCAAAGATAAATTAAAAATTAGCAAGACGAGTAAATTGTAATAATCGGTAGTTATTTGATGTCCACAAATATATTTTGTTCCTATTAAAAATTTTGAATTTGAAAAAAAGTCGTTACTTGTCTTATATATTGTATTATCAAAATTGTTATAACAAATTTTATTTATTTCAATATTTGTTTCTTTTAATATCAATTTTTCTTTATCCTTAATTTTTTGTAATTTTTTTTCAATATTATTTCTTGCATCTTCTTTTTGCTTTATGTAAAAATCCTTATTCGGATTTTTTTCTAAGTTGTATTTCAAAAATTCTTCTGCTTCATATAATCTTTGTTTGTCTTTAAATATCGCTTTTTGATAATTGTTGTCGATGAAAAAATTCACAATGCAGGCTTCCGCAGCCCATCTAATTGGCATAAAGTCAGCAGCAACAGGGATTTCATTAATTTTTGGAAAATTATCGTTAAAATATTTGTATTTTATCATTGCTCCCGAAAATATCATCTGCGGAACAACAATTAAAGGTATCAATAAATATATTGTAGAAATATTATTGAAAAATTTTGATAATAATAAACTTATTAAATTTCCACAAAAGATTATTGCCCATAAAAGAATAAACAGAAAGAAAAAATGAAATTGGATTTTCAGTATAAATACCGAAAAAACTAGCAGCAAAAAAGCCTGTATTGCAGATAGGAAGAAATATTTTATTATTTTTGCAATATTTAAAGAAAGATTTTTATCGTAAATGAGATTTTCAATTTTATGATACTGTCTCAGAAAAATAAATTCATGAGCAGAAGATATTAAGCCAATAAAAAAACCGCTTAACAAAATTATTAATATCCATACAGCAATGTTTGGATTATAAAACAAATTATATGTTTCCGAATCGGAATATTTACATAGCGATGAGAGTAAAATACCGGCAACGAAAGGAACAAATAGTAATAAAAAAATCCGCAATTTGTTTTTAAGGTCTGTAAAGATATTAAATTTAAGATTTGCAAATAATGATTGAATTTTATTATAGCTTTTTTGTTGAAAGTTTTTGGTTTTATTATTACCATTGGTTTTTTGAAAATTATCGAATTTTTGTTTTTCGATAAAAATGGAATACAATTCTTGTGGCGTTTTTTCTCTCTGCCCCGTTTTTTCTCCACCTTCTGTTAATTTTTTCTCATTAATAATTTGTAATAGTAATGAAGGATTAAAATAATTTTCAAATAATGAATTTTTGTCTATACGCTTAAAGATATTACGAAAATAATCTATTGAATATAATGGCAAGTCATAATAAATCGGATAACCTCCATCGTCAATTATCAGTATTTTATCAAACATCATAAAACATTCATAATCAGGCTGATGAATAGATGTTATTACGATTTTGTTTTCTTTAGCTAAAGCTTTTAAAATATTTAAAAGGTCAACTGCATCGTTTGACGCAAGTCCACTGGTTGCTTCGTCCAATAATAAGAAACTCGGATTTGCAAGAAGCTCCATTGCTATAGCAAGTCGTTTAAGTTGTCCCCCCGACAATTCTTTTGGACTATTATCGCTATTAATTGCAATTTTATTTTTTTCGTTGCTTAAATCCACACTTTCCAATACGGAATCTATAATTTTATTTTGTTCTCTTTTAGGAAAATTCAAAAAATCCAATCTTTGTTTTAAATGTTCTTTTACAGAAAAAAATGGAACAAAAGTATTAAACTGATTTACAAAGGCTTTTTTTACGTTATTGCAATAAATATCACCATCAAAGTTGATATTTAAACTTGCAAGAGACTTCAATAATGTTGTTTTTCCGCTTCCGCTTTTCCCAATAATTCCAATTAATTCCCCAGAAAAAAAATCACACGAAAAATTATGGACAATGGTTTTTTCTTTAATTTTTATCTCTAAATTGCGTACATTTATTGCAAAATTTTCTTTTTCTTTCTTCCGTTTTCCAATAAAATCCGAATAATAAAATTTTTCTTGTTTGTTATATGAAAGGAAATCGGTTGTTTGTAATATGTAGAAATCGTTTAATAAAGCTTTTTCGTTATTAATTCTAATATTTTCGCTTAATATTTTAATTATAATAATTTGATATTCTTCAAAGTAGCAATATTTTATTAATAATTTCTCGTCATTGGAAAAATATTTAAAAGATTTTTTTTCTTCTTCTTTTTCGTCACAAATAAAATTAAAGATTTTCTCATAATTTTCTTTTGATATTCCAAGTAATTCTGAAAGAAGAATTAAAAAATCTATAGAATTGTTTATATTTTTTACTTTTGAAAGCAAATTTATAAGATAAAAAACAATAGCAATTCTATATTGTGGATATAAGTTTTCTTTTATTTCTTCGGCAATAGAAATTAACTTCACCGAATTTAGTGCTGTTTTTTTATTTGAGGCAAATGAGGAATAAGTATCTAAATTTACAGCAAAATTGTCTTCAAAATCCTTGATATATTTTTCTTCAATATGTAAATTCAAGAATTTTGAAAATTCGGAATTTGCTATTTCTTTGGTGTTATCGCTATTTTTATTTACAACAATAGCGAATAATTTGCTAATATGAAGTAAAGTTTCAAAGGTCATTTTATAAGACCTTAAATTTAAGCATTTCTTTATCTTCGAGGAAAGCGTTCAAGTGGTCTCCCACATTTAATTTTCCTACGCCACGAGGTGTTCCGGTAAAAATGATGTCTCCAATCTTTATAGTCATAAAGCGAGAAACATATTCGATAATATCATAAATTGAAAAAACCATATTTGAAGAGTTCCCCATTTGAACTTCATTTCCATTTTTTAACAACTTAAAATTAATATTGTCAATGTTTGCAAAACCATCAAGAGGTAAAAAATCAGAAATTATAGCAGATGAGTCGAAGGCTTTTGCTATTTCCCAAGGTCTTCCTGCGTCTTTACATTCTTTTTGCAAGTCTCGAGCCGTAACATCAATACCTAAACCTATTCCATCAATATAACGATGAGCAAATTTTTTCTGTACACATTTACCAAGTTTTCCGATTCTAAAAATAAGTTCCAACTCGTATTGAATATCATTTGAAAAATTTGGCAACCAAAAGTCTTTGTTTTTTAAAATAGAAGAGTCGGGTTTAAGGAAAAAAACAGGATTTTGAGGAAATTCGTGATGCATTTCTTCAATATGATTTTTATAATTTAATCCGATACAAATGATTTTCATATTAATTAATTACATTAATTTCACAAATTTAATTACTTTTTTCGAGAATAATAATATTATTTTTTGATTTTATTTTGTCATAAAGTTTTTTCATTTGTTTTTTTATGCGGATTTGATAAAGAATTGCTGCAAAAGACAAGCCAACAATAAAGCTCAACCAAATACCGAAAGCATTTAAATTACAATAAAACGCTAAAAAATATCCGATAGGTAAATCAATAATTATATATGATAAAATTGAAATTGGAATTAACATTTTTACATCATGCAATCCTCTCAAAATACCGAGAGAAATAGATTGCACGCTGTCAGACAATTGAAAGAAAGCTACACAAACAACTAGATTTGCTGCTATCATTATAACTTCTTGATCGGAAATAAAGATCTGTCCAATTAAGAAACGGCATAAGATAAAAATTATAGCAATAGGAATACTCCAAAGTATTGCAAGATGAAAAGCTGCATTAGAATATCGTTTTATGTTTATGTAATTTTCCCTTCCAAATTCTTGACTTACACAAATTGTAGTAGCACTGTTAACTCCTAAAACAATCATAAAAGAAAAGCTTGCAAGTGTAATAGCTATTTGATTTGCAGCTAATTCGGCAGTATTCATCCAACCGGTCATTATTGTAGTGGCAACAAAAGTAAAATTTTCTATAAAAAGTTGCAATGCAATAGGCAATCCTAAATATAGAAGTTGCTTTAGAGCTTTTTTATCTAAAAGAAATTTTGATATGGAGAAAATATATTTCTTATTTTCTTTTGAAAATAGAACATAGATAATCGCAAAAATAGGAAGACAAATCCTTGAAATTAAGGTTGCCAATCCAGCTCCGGCTCCCCCTAATGCTTCAAAACCCAAATTTCCATAAATAAAAACCCAATTAAGAAAGATATTGATAACATTACTTACCATAATTATTATCATATTTGTAATTGTGTTTCCCAATCCTTCAAATAATTGTTTAAAAGACGAGAAAAACATATAAGGAATTATCGACCATACTAAATAATTATAATATGGAAGAGCCTTTTCAACAACTTCTTTTGGCTGATTTAAATGGTTAAGCACAAAATCTTTGCTAAAAAACAAAGCGAAGAAAAATATTATACCAATTATTCCATATAGAACAAACGAGTTTTGGAAGTATTTATCAATTTCCAATTCTTTTTTTTGACTTAAAAAACTTCCTACAAGTGGTGTTAATCCTATAGAAATTCCAATTAAAAAAATAAAGAAAAAGAAAAAAACCGATCCACCAAGTGCTACGCCGGCAAGTTCTGTTTTCCCTAATTGCCCAACCATTATATTGTCAACAATGCTCACCAATTGAATTCCAACCTGTGCCAGTATAACAGGAATTGCTAATTTGAAAATTTTTTTATAATAGGGAATGTACTTTGCGATTTTCATTTTTTCTGTTGTTCTTTTCTGCTAAATTCTGCTACTACAGGGAAATGGTCTGAGAACGCTTTTTTTATTGTTTTATAAGATTTGCATTCGTAACCTTTACCATAAAGAATATAATCGATTCTTATTTTTAATTTATCGTTGTGCCAAGAATAATCTGTTATTTTTCCACGAGAGAGATAAGTATCTTTCAAATCATCTCCTTTAATTTTGGAAAAAGTATAGCTTAAAGCAAAATCGTTGAAATCACCACAAACAAATTTCTGCTTTTTGCATGAATCTATTTCTGCTCTCACAATGTCGCTTTGTATTGCTCTTTTTTTGTAAGATTTCAAATATTTAATGTATAAATTTGAGATTTTGTTTATATCGGATGCTTCCAAAGTATCGCTAATTGTTTCTATTGTTTCATAGTCGTTTTTGCCGAAATGTAAAGATTCTAAATGCAAATTATAAATTCTAATTGTATCTTCGTCTTTTAAAATATCTGCATACATAAAAGCATTTAATGTTTTCTCAAATTTTTGTCCGTCACTATTAATAATAGGATATCGAGATATAATTACCAATCCGAAATTTTGATTTCCTACTGCTTTTGCTACGGCAAAGCATTTATCATATTTGTAACCAAGAGTTTTTTTTATGGAATCGATTGTGATAAAGTTTTTACTGTCAGGAACCCAAAAGGCTTCTTGAAGACAAAGAACATCAGGTTTTTCGTCAGTGATAATTTTTATGATATTCTTTTTAATATTTACATCTTCCCATTCATAAAGACCAAAACATTGAACGTTGTAGGACATAATTTTCAAATCTACATCATTTTCATTTGAAGAAGAAAAATACGATTCATAAGGGATAACATTAACTTTTAATGAAAAAAGAAGAGCAACAATTGATATAAAAATAAATTTCCATTTTATGATTATCCACAACAAAAGGAAGCACGCATTAATAATCAATAATGATAAAAACACCGATGGCAATAGTATCAGGAAAGAATGTTCTGTAGGAGAAACATTAAAGCAAAATACTGAAGCAATTAATAGAATTGAACAAAAAATATTAATTATCAATAAAATTACTTTTGCTTTAGTTTTATTTTTTGAATAGCGTGTTTTTTTCATTATCAGTTAAACTAGAATATCCTTCCTTTTTTATTTTTTCTAATATTTTATCGACTTTTTCTTGTTCTTTTTCCTTTTCTTTTTGGATTTTTTTATCTTCTTTTTTCTTCACACTTTCTTTGTCGTTTTTAAAAGCCGCAATTATGGACTTAAAGAAAAGTACAAAACTTTTCGTGATATCAATATTTTTTTTGTATAGTAAAGAAAATAATACTCCAAAACAAGCTCCCCCCAAATGTGCAATATGTCCTCCAGCATTACCTTTTGGAATTAAAAACAAATCCAAAACCAATATCCCCAGTGCGACATAAATAATTTTCACATCCCAAAATGCTAGTTTTAATTTAATATCTTTTGCTAAAATAGATATTGCCATACAAACGGCAATTACAGACGCAGATGCGCCAATTGCTGTTGCTTTTGTTGTAAGCAATCCAAATCTCGGAAAAATATTATAAGAAGCAACGAAAAATAATGCACCAACAATCCCTCCCAAGATATAAAC
>CAZBPT010000020.1:21134-37179 GCA_964493875.1 uncultured Bacteroidales bacterium
TATTATTATGAATGATTTTATATACATTTGCAAGGTTTGCCAGCAAATTACTGAAAGTTTGCATTGCTTGGGCCGTTTCGTCCGATATTGGTTTTTTTTGTATTCTTAATAAAAATAAGGCATACATAGCATCAATGCAAATTTCTATTTCATTATCGGTTTTTGACTTCGATAATTCTTTAAATTCCTCAATATTCTTTTGTGCCCAAGCATATAATCCGTTATGTTTATAATTGTTCTTGTCGCTTAGTAATGCTTGGTTAAGTGTATTTAATTCTTCCAAAATTTCTTTTATTGAAGATAATTTACCTGATTTTTCAATACCTTCATTTTTCATTGCAGAAATTAAAGACAAATACCATTCGCGAACTTGTACTCTCTGTTCTTGGGTAATTTTATAATTATTTATTATCAAGGTATCTATTTTTTCGATATCGAAATTATTCCCTCTTAAAATATCTTGAATTTGAAGCATATATATAATGTATTCAATAATATTTTCCTTTTTTTTCAATTCTGCTATTATCATTTGATATTATTTAAAAATTCAGTTAAAATACGTCTTTCTCTTTTATCAGGTTTGTTATGGGAGATAACGTTATTTGCTTTAATTTGTTTTAATTTTTCAAATTCGCTCTCATCAGTTGTTTCTTTTATTGCATTTTTAGCAAGTTCTGGGGACACCCTCTTGTCGATAATCGACAATACCAAAAAACTTCGTAAGATATTCCACATTTTAATTTGAATAATATCGTTATTTTTTATAGTTTTTGAAGCCTTTACAGGGAGTCCGTTTACGAAAACTCTCCCTTTATTACATTCATCTGTGGCCAAACTTCGTGTTTTAAATATTCGTACCGCCCATAAATATTTATCTATTCTTAAATTTTCCATTTTTTACAAAAATAAAACTTATTTTTAAGTTCATAAATATTTATATATATTTTTATTGTCAAAATAATCTAAAAAATAACTATTTTTGTAAAAAACTAAAAGAATGTCAATATTAAGTGTAATAACCAATTTATTTGGAGGAACAAAATCACAACGCGATATTAAACAAATTCAGCCAATTGTTGAAGAAATAAAAAAATTTGACAGCGAATTTCAAAATCTCACAAATGATGAATTAAGAGAAAAAACTAATGTATTAAAGTCTAAGATACAAGATTTTTTAAAACCATATTACCATAAAATTGCAGAACTTAAAGCAGATGCAGAAAGAGTAGAATTTATAGAAAAAGAAGACGGTAGTTCAGAAATTAAGACTGTTGATATTTGGGAAATTGAAGATATTTTTAAAGAAATCGACAAAATTGAAGAGGAAATTGACGAAAAAATCGAATATCTATTGTTAACCTTGTTGCCCGAAGCTTTTGCAATTATGAAAGAAACGGGAAGACGTTTTAAAGAAAATAAAGATGTTGTAGTAACAGCAACGGAATATGATATTCAACTTTCATTAAATCACGATTTTGTTGATATTGAAGACAAGAAAGCTATTTGGCATAATTCGTGGTCTGCCGGTGGAAATACTATTATTTGGGATATGGTTCACTACGATGTGCAATTATTTGGCGGTATTGTTCTTAATGCTCCAAAAATTCAATTTGACAAAGATAAAGACGGCAAAAAACGCCAAGTAGGATATATAGCAGAAATGGCTACTGGGGAAGGAAAAACACTTGTTGCAACTTTGCCTGTTTTCCTAAATGCTCTTACTGGAAGAGGCGTTCACGTAGTAACCGTTAATGATTATCTTGCAAAACGTGACTCAGAATGGATGGGACCTTTATATATGTTCCACGGATTAAAAGTGGATTGTATCGACAGACACGAACCTAACAGCGACGCCAGAAAAAATGCTTATCTTGCCGATATTACATTCGGTACGAATAACGAATTCGGGTTCGACTATTTACGTGATAATATGGCTCTTAATTCTTCGGACTTGGTTCAAAGAAAACTTAATTATGCAATTGTCGATGAAGCCGACTCTGTATTAATTGATGATGCCAGAACACCACTTATCATTTCCGGTCCTACACCAAAAGGCGATGATCAACTTTTTGATATTTTAAAACCTTATGTTCAGCATCTATACAATGCACAAAAGACACTTTTTAATGAAATTTTTTCAGATGCAAAACGATTGATACAATCTGATGACAAAAACGAACAAAGAGTTGGTGCAATTCGTCTTTTACAGTCTTATAAAGCTCTGCCAAAATCTAAACCATTAATAAAATATTTAAGCGAACCCGGCGTAAAGGTTACTTTGCAAAAAACTGAGGATTTTTATATGCAAAATAACAATAAGGAAATGCCAAAGGTTATTAACGACATTTTTAATGATACACATCAAAAAAATAAATCAAATCTAAAAAATACAGAAAAACTTTTGTCGGAAATCGCTACTAAATGCGAAATGCCCGAATTAAGCAAATTTTTAACTAGTCCAGATAATAATAAAGATTTACTTATTTCTCAAAATTATTCTCTAATTGAAAATACAGATACTGAAATTTTTGGAGATATCATAAATGAAATAAAAGAAGAAGTCAAAAAAATCAATGGAAAAGAAAAAAATATTACAGTTTCAGAGGAATTAACAGATAAAATTAAAAATATTATTTCTGCTAGTTCTACTTCAGATCTTGCTACATATATTATTGCAAATTATGAAAACCTATATGATGAAAAGAAATACGGAGACAAGGCTTTGTATTTTGTTATAGACGAAAAACAACATTCAGTAGAAATTACCGACAGAGGGTTCGATTTACTTGCAAGTGAAACTTCCGACCCGTTTTTCTTTGTACTAAAAAATATTGCCGAAGAATTATCATTTCTTGAAAAAAATTATACCGAAGGGCTTGAAAAAATTGCACGCAAAGACGAAATTATTCGC
Organism: uncultured Bacteroidales bacterium; assembly: GCA_964493875.1. GTDB lineage: Bacteria > Bacteroidota > Bacteroidia > Bacteroidales > ML635J-15 > Bact-19. The sequence goes on from CAZBPT010000020.1 coordinate 24,046, forward strand.
GATTATTCTATTAAATCGGAACGTATTCATACTATTAACCAATTACTAAAAGCATACACATTATTTGAAAAAGACGTTGAATACGTAGTTCTTGAAAATAAAGTAAAAATTGTGGATGAACAAACCGGCCGTATTATGGAAGGCAGACGTTACTCTGACGGATTACATCAGGCAATTGAAGCAAAAGAAAATGTTGTTGTTGAAGCTGCAACACAAACCTATGCAACAATAACCTTACAAAATTATTTCAGAATGTATCACAAACTCGCCGGTATGACAGGTACAGCAGAAACAGAAGCCGGAGAATTGTGGGATATTTATAAATTAGACGTTGTAGTAATTCCGACAAACCGACCAATAATTAGAAAAGATGAGAACGACAAAATTTATAAGACACAAAGAGAAAAATACGCAGCAATTATCAACGAAATTGAAGAACTCATAGCTGTAGGTCGTCCTATTCTTGTTGGTACCACATCTGTAGAAATATCTGAATTATTAAGTAATATTTTAAAACGTAAAGGTATCGCCCATAATGTATTAAATGCAAAATTACACAAAAAAGAAGCCGACATCGTTGCAGAAGCCGGTCAAAGTGCACGTGTTACAATTGCAACAAATATGGCAGGTCGTGGTACCGATATTAAATTGAGTCAGGAAGTAAAAGATGCCGGAGGTCTTGCAATTATTGGTACAGAAAGACACGAATCCAGACGTGTTGACCGTCAGTTGAGAGGTCGTTCTGGTCGTCAAGGAGATGCAGGTTCTTCTTTATTCTTTGTTTCTCTTGAAGACAATCTTATGCGTGTTTTCGGTTCAACAAACATTGCAAAAGCAATGGATAGACTTGGCTTACAAGAAGGAGAAGTAATACAGGCAAATCTTATTTCAAAATCAATAGAGCGTGCTCAGAAAAAAGTAGAAGAAAATAACTTTGGTATAAGAAAAAGACTTCTTGAATATGATGACGTAATGAACCAACAACGTACTATCATTTACAAAAAAAGAAGAAATGCTCTTGATGGAGAACAATTAGGTGCCGATATTGCTAATATGATTGAAGATGTTTGCATATCTATCGTAGAAAGATATCATTCTGAAAGTGATTATGAAGGATTTGTTGAAAATGCTTTTAAATTATTGGCATTAAACTTACAAACAGAAATATCCGAAAAAGAATTTTCAGATAGCAACGATGATGAATTGGTTGACAGACTTACAGAATTATGCAAGAAAAACCATAAAATTAAAACCGATATTATTGCAAATGAAGCATATCCTTTTATCAGAAGAGTTAAAGACAATTATGGCGATAGATACAAAAATGTTGTCTTACCTGTTTCCGATGGAATGAAAACATATAATGTAATTGTTAATATTAATAAAGCATTAGAAAATCGAGGATTTGAAGCTGTATCTGCATTCAACAAAACTGTCGTTTTGAAAAATATTGATGATTATTGGAAAGAACATCTACGCGAAATGGATGATTTAAGACAATCTGTACAATCTGCTTCTTACGAACAAAAAGACCCATTACTTGTTTATAAACTTTCGGCTTTTGATATTTTCAAAGATATGATCGACAATCTAAATAAAACGGTTGTTTCTTCACTCACAAAAGCATATATTCCAAAACAACAAGAAGAACAAGTTCAAGAAGCTCAAGCAAAAGCAAAACTTGATTTGAGTAAAATGAAAACCAGCCACGATGAACCAGGTTATGATGACCCTAGTAAAGGAAAAGCTAAAAGTGAACCTGTAAAAGTAGAAAAAAGAGTTGGTCGTAATGATCCTTGTCCTTGTGGTAGCGGGAAAAAATTCAAAAACTGCCATGGAGCAAACGAATAATATTATTGAAAAAATACGAGAAAATTTGCTTGCCGTTGCAGACGAAAAAACTGCAGAAAGCACTAAACGATTTTTTAAAAACGAAATTTTTTGCCTTGGAGTGAAATCTCCGGATGTAAAAAAAATTACAAAAGATATTCACAATAGTTTTTTAAAAAATCAAAAGAAAGAATTTGTTTTTGACATCGCAGAAAAAATAATGCAAAACAAAAGCCTTGAAGAATTTTCAATGGCATCAGAATTTATTTTTTCATGTAAAAATCAATACACAAAAGAGGACATGTCTTTTTTTGAAAAAATAATTGACAATTATGTTTCAAATTGGGCAAGTTGCGATGTGTTTTGTAATCATACTGTTGGTGCTTTTGTAGAATTGTTTCCCGAATACGTAGATTCTCTGAAAGAATGGACAAAATCTGACAATTTATGGAAAAGAAGAGCATCTGCGGTTTCATTGATTATACCTGCCAGAAAAGCCCTTTTTCTAGATGAAATTCTTTACATCGCCGAAAATCTTTTGATGGATAAAGAAGATATGGTACAAAAAGGCTACGGCTGGTTACTTAAAGCAGCAAGCCTTACAGAAACATTTGTCCATATTGACGAAACTACAAAAACTGCTCATCATAATGCAGTTATGAATTTCATATTAAAACATAAAGGAGAAATGCCAAGAACTTCTTTAAGATATGCAATTGAAAAATTCAACCCTGAAGAAAAGAAAATTTGTATGGAAAAATAATTATTTTAAAAAAAAATTTTTATTTTTTTCTCATCAAGGAATAGTAAATATTTGAATAGTTTTCTTATTGATAATACAAATAAATTTTTGAAAATTCAAAAATTTATTTGTATTTTTAAAAAAAATATTATTATATTTGTTAGAAATTAACCTTAAAAAAATTAAAAACTATGAAAAAATTATATCTATTTGTATTGATGCTCATGCTCTCTTCGATTTTTTCTTTTGCTCAAAAAGCAACTATGAGTAATACTAATATCTCTAAAGTAGATAAAGTTCCACATGAAAACATTTCAAAAAGTAATTGGGTAGGTGGAAACTGTATTAGTAATACTTATTGGACAGGTTCTGAAGCTACAGGAGGAAGCGAAATCTTTATCAAAGGAGATCAATACTTAACCTCAGGTCAACAAGTTCAAAAAGTAAGATTTTATCACCAAAATGGAAATAAAACATTTTCTGACGGTTCTGTAGTAAATTTTAATTGCACAAGTTATACTATTGAATTTTATCAAAATCCGAATTTAACTACAAACGGATACACAAATGTATTATATACACCATTATATAATGGACAAACTCCGATTTATTCAGAAACATTTGATTTGTCAAACGCTTCTTCCGGTGTATACGAAGCCACTTTATCGACTCCTTACACCTATAACGGGTCTACTCCGTTTTTGGTTGGCGTGAAATTCAATAACGGAAAAGGAATTTGCACTATAGATTCTGTTTACAATTCAAGTATTACTGGAGGCCGTTTTTATAGATTATTAAAAGCATCTGTTTTCAATGACCCAACAAATATTACTGCCGATGCAAACGGGTTTTGTCTTTATGATGAAACAGATAATGATAATGGATATTATTTTAGATTAGGTATTGAATTATGTACAAACGCTTCAAATCCACAATGTGATATGGAGGTATTCCTTGCAAATACTTCAAATACAATGTTTCCTGACACTGATACCGTAATTAGTGCATCAAGCAATTTCCAATTTAAAGTAGTAGGATATAATAATGGTCCTGATTTTGCCAATGGCACTATTAATTATACTTGTACTGCTGATGGTGGTCATGATTTATTGCCAGCAAACTATGGAACAGACACAATTTCTATTCAATCACAAAGCGGTTTATTACTAACAAATACAATCTCATTAACAAAAGCAAATATGAACGCTTGGGGATTGCTGAATTTTAATATTACTTCAAATATTGCTTTTGCTTCTTTCACAAGCGGAACATTAACAGACCCACAAACAAACAACACTTTCATATATAATGTTCAAAGAAACATTCCACAACCAACAATGCAAACATACACTCCTTTGCACAATGCGACAAATGTTCCAATTAACACCATGATAGAACTAACTTTCGATATTGACATTGTAGCTAATCCTGCAGTTCTTTCAGGAATTACAATCACAGGAAATCAATCTGCCGGAACAATTACATATAATATTGTAGGAAATAAATTACAAATATCACACTCCTCTCCTTTAGTTTATGGAGAACAATACACAATAAATGTTCCTGCTAACGGCTTTTTGCACAGCAACTATGCAACAATACCTACCCCTGCATATTCTTGGACTTTTACGACAATTGACTTACCGAATTGTGCAACAATGTTAGTTCCTACAAACGGACAACAAAACGTTGCTACAAATGCTCAGTTAATGTGGAACTCAGCTGCAAACGCAACTTCTTATGATATTTACCTCGGAACTACAGCAAGTCCTACATTAGTAACAAATGTAACAACAACAACATACTCTCCTACATTAAACCCAGGAACAACTTACTTCTGGAAAGTTGTTGCAAAAAATGCTGCCGGAGATGCTCAAAATTGTGATATTTGGACTTTTACAACTACTGCTACTGCTCAAATTCCAGATTGTAGCTCTCCTGTTTCTCCCGAGAACGGGACAATAAATGTTGCAATAAATGCAAATCTTTCGTGGAGTTCGGTTGCTAATGCAACTACTTATGATGTATATTTTGGTGAAGCCGGAAATATGAACCTTGTTATAAATACAATAACAACAAATTATTCTCCTACACTATCTACTTCAACAACATATTTATGGAAAATTGTTCCTAAAAACTCAAACGGCGAAGCTACGAATTGCGAAACATGGTCTTTTACTACCGAAGATGAAGTAAATTTAAATTCACATATTAATAATGATATTAATATTTATCCAAATCCATCAGATGGTATTATTAATATATTTTCTAATGAAAAAGCATCTGTTTCAGTATACGATATAACCGGAAAAATCATTACTTCTTTTACAATGAATGCTAATGAAGTAAAAACTATTAATGAAAAACCCGGAATATATATAATAAAGATAAAAACAAAAGATACAACAAGTATAAAAAAACTAATTGTAAAATAAATATAAGAGGTGTATTTTACACCTCTTTTTTTTTTATAAGCTAAAAATAAATTAAATTTGTAAAAAATTAACTATGTCGGATAGTATTAAACATGAATGTGGAATTGCCTTCCTAAGATTATTGAAACCAATAGATTATTATCAAAAAAAATATGGAACATGGCAGTACGGTGTAAATAAGTTATATTTATTGATGGAAAAGCAACACAATAGAGGACAAGATGGCGCGGGTGCTTTGGCAGTGAAATTAAACTCATCACCCGGAAAAAGGTTCATTAACAGGAAACGTTCTGCAGCTGTGAATCCGATTATTGATTGTTTTACTCAAATATTTTCTTCTATTGATGAGGCAGAAAAATCATTGGATTCAGATCAAAATCTTAATGATAGTAAATGGATAGAAGATAATTTACCGTTTTCAGGAAACGTTTTGCTAGGACATTTACGATACGGAACTTTTGGTAAAAATGATGTTGAATTGGTGCACCCTTTTATAAGAACTAGTAATTGGAAAACTAAAACATTAGCACTTGCTGGAAATTTCAATCTTACAAATGTTGAAGACCTTTTTCAATATTTAATAAAATATGGACAACATCCAAGAGAATATTCCGATACCATTACGGCATTAGAATTAATAGGGCTACACTTAGATGAAGAAAATCAAACTCTGTTTAGAAAATATAAAAATGAAGAATATACTAATATAGAAATTAATACAAAAATTGAAGAAAATATTAGTATAGCAAATATCTTAAGAAAAGCCACAAAAGGTTGGGACGGCGGTTATGTAATGGGTGGTGTAATTGGTCATGGAGATGCTTTTATTATTAGAGATCCTTGGGGTATTCGTCCTGCCTATTATTATTATGACGACGAAATATTTGTTGCTACTTCAGAACGTCCGGTAATTCAAACAACGTTTAATATTTCTGAAGAAAATATTCACGAAATAGAACCAGGAGAAGGTATTATTATTAAGAAAAATGGTCAAATAAAAAAAGAACAAATAAGAATCCCCGAAGAAAAAAAATCTTGCAGTTTTGAAAGAATATATTTTTCACGTGGAACTGACAGCAAAATTAATGTAGAAAGAAAAAAATTAGGCGAATTGCTTGCAAAAGATGTACTCAAAAAAATTAATTACGATTTTGAAAATACCGTTTTTTCTTTTATTCCAAATACTGCTGAACTTGCATTCTACGGAATACTAAAAGGATTGGAAGACCACTTAAATGAATATAAAAAAGATCTTATCTTAAAAAATAAAGATAAACTAAGTGACAAAGAACTCGAAAAAATATTGTCCCTTCGTGCAAGAGTTGAAAAAATCGCGGTAAAGGACGCAAAAATGCGTACTTTTATCACTCAAGATTCTGAAAGAAAAAATCTTGTGGGTCATATTTACGATATTACTTATGGTTCAATAAAGAAAAATGTCGACACACTCGTAATTGTTGATGATAGTATTGTGAGAGGAACTACTTTACGAGATAGCGTTATCACTATTTTAGATAGACTTAATCCTAAAAAAATTGTAGTGGTTTCTTCTGCACCTTTAATAAAATATCCTGATTGCTATGGAATTGATATGGCAAAAATTGGTGATTTTATTGCTTTCCAAGCCGCTATTGAAATTCTAAAAGAAAAAAAATTAGAAAATATCATTGAAGAAACTTATAACTTGTGCAAAAAACAACAATTTCTTCCAAAAGAAAGTATTACTAATTATGTATCTAATATCTACAAACATATTAGCGAAGAAGAAATATGCAAAAAAATTGCTCAATTAATCAAACCTGACTATGTGAAAGCTGAAATTGAAGTTGTCTTCCAATCTGTGGAAAACCTTCATATTGCTTGTCCTGAGAATACCGGCGATTGGTATTTTACAGGAAAATATCCTACTGACGGCGGAAATAAAGTTGTTAATACTTCTTTTATTAATTTTTATGAAAAAAGGGATAAACGCGCATATTAATATGTAGTTTTTTTAATGATGAAGGGAAAAAATTATTATTTAATTCTTATATTATTTCTCTCGTTTTGTACATATTCTTGTACAAAAAAAGGCACCGAAGATAAAAGAAATTTGAACGGAGCTTGGGAGTTATTATATAATGACAATTGGATTAAAGCAAATGTTCCGGGAAATGTTCATTGCGATTTATTTGCGAATAATATCATCCCAGACCCATATTACGCTTCAAATTCCGACAGCCTCAATTGGATTGCCGAAAAAACATGGAAATACAGAAAAAACGTTGTCATCAATAATTATAGTCCGGAAAGAAATTACGAACTAGTTTTTGAAGGTATTGATACTTACGCCACAGTGTTTTTTAATTCCGTTGAAATTGGCACTACCAATAATATGTTTCTAAAATATTCTTTCCCGATTCCTGATTCTTTAATTAATAAAAACAATTTATTGGAAGTTGTTATCCATCCGTCAATCTTATACAACAAGGAAAAGGCTGACAGCTCTAAATATGTTATCGACAACAAAAGAATATTTACCCGTAAAGCACAATTTCAATCAGGTTGGGATTGGTCTCCAAGTTTTGAAACTTGCGGAATTTATAAAGATGTTTATATCAATTCATGGATAAAATTGAAAATTGAAAATCTCGCTTTTATATGTGATTCAATTTGCGATTCTGTTGCTTTTATGAGCTCTCATTTTGAAGTAGTTTCTCAAAATTATTATAATGCATCACTTAAAATTATAAGTAATAACAATGAATTTGATACAATTACTAAAAATGTGGAAATTCTTGAAGGAAGACATAAGTACAAAAAAGAATTTCAGATTAAAAATCCTAAACTGTGGTGGTGTAACGGACTTGGAGAAGCAAAGCTTTATGATAGCAAATTCCAAATAAATACCAAATTTAGAGTTTTGGAAGAAAATTGTAAATTCGGAATCAGAGACATTAAACTCGTAAGAGAAAAGGATTCTGTTGGTGAAAGTTTTGCTTTCGTACTAAACGGCATTCCTGTTTTTGCAAAAGGTGCGAATTGGATACCTGCTGAATATTTTAGTGGGAAAAACAGTAAAGAAAATTATCTTGATTTATTATCATTGGCAAAAGAAGCAAATTTCAATCTTTTGAGAGTTTGGGGTGGTGGCATATATGAGAATGATGATTTTTATGATATTTGCGATTCCTTGGGAATAATGGTTTGGCAAGATTTTATGTTTGCTTGTGCCATGTATCCCGCAGACAGCTCATTCATGACAAATGTTGAAAAAGAAGCAGAACACCAAATCAACAGACTAAAATCTCATCCTTCTTTGGTTTTATGGTGTGGCAATAACGAAGTCCATAACGGCTGGCATGATTGGGGCTGGCAAAAATATTATAATATCAACAAAGAAGACTCAACTAAAATTTGGGAAGATTATAAAAGTATTTTTGAAAAATTACTGCCAAACTTAGTTTCAAAAAACGGAGCAAACATACAATATATTTCTACATCGCCACAATACGGTTGGGGACATAAGGAATGTATTACTCATGGCGATTCTCATTATTGGGGAATTTGGTGGGGCATGGAAGATTTTTCTGTCTTCTATGATAAAACAGGTCGCTTTATGAGTGAATACGGAATGCAATCTTTTCCTTCCTATAATTCTTTGAAAAAATTTATTCCGGAAAATTATTTGACATTATGGTCGCAACCGCTAAAAACTCATCAAAAACATGGAAAAGGTTTTGAAACAATTGACGAATATTTAAGAAGAGATTATTATATTGAAAATGATTTGCAATATTATTCTTATATAAGTCAAATTATGCAGGCAGAAGGAATGCAAATAGCTTTTGATGCTCACTTATCGGATATGCCGAGATGCATGGGAACCCTTTTCTGGCAGTATAATGATTGCTGGCCATCAATTTCTTGGTCGGCAGTAGATTATTATAAATCACCAAAGGCACTATACTATTTCGCTAAAGAAAATTTTAAACAAATAAGAACGCTAAAAACACAAGATAATAATACTGTTTTGATAAATCATAATAATTTTAATATTAATGTAAAAGCAGTATATAAAACTTATAGTTTTGATGGACATTTATTAACTGCTGATACTGTTGTTATTATAGCAAATAAATTATCTGTTTCTAAATTACCTTTTGCGATAAATAATTCTTCGGAAAAATATTCTGAGATTAGTATTTATGACAATAAAAGCAAAAAAATTCTTGACAACAGATTTTTTATTCCAAAGCAACATGAAAATTATTCGCTGCTAAATCCAAAAATTGAAATCACTCAAGAAAAATTTAACGACTACTATATCATTAATCTAAAATCCGATAAATTCATTGAAAAATTATTTCTAAATGCAGATAATTGTGATGGATATTTTTCTGATAATTTCTTTGATTTACCTAATCGCAGGACAATAAAAATCTATTTTTATCCTAAAAAAAATAACGAAGCTTCTGATAATTTAGAAATTTCATATTACCATAAAAATTTAATTTTTGATAATATTAAATAATTTTCATTTATGCTTCAAAAAACAAGAAATATTTTATCGGAGATATTTGAATTTCAACGTTTTGAAAATCTAAAAATAAGTTCAATTTCCACTAGAGAAACAAATGTTAAACTACAAAAAAATCATAGCAATAATGTTGTGATTTTCCCATTTTAATAAGTAAATATATGAATATGAATATATTAAAAAATATTTTAGTTTTTTGTTTTTGTTCTTTTTTCGCAACTTTGTCGGCTCAAAACATGTCGAAAAGTGAAAAAGGATTAACACTCCACAAAATAGTTATTTCTAAAAACGCCACAGCTACTGATTCGTTGGCTGCCAACAAATTGCAATACTTTTTTAAGCTGCGTACTGGCATTCAACTTCCCATCGTTACGGACTACAAAGTACATTCTGAATCTATTATTTCTATTGGGAACACAGTTCAATCAGAAAGTTTATACAAAAAATACGGCTCAGATATTTTAAACGACGGCTTTTTGATACATACTGAAAAGAAAAATCTGTTTTTTATGGGGAATCGTGGAAAATCAGTTTTGTATAGTGTCTATCATTTTGCAGAGAATTATCTGAATCTTAGAATGTATGATGCAGATAAAATTGCAGTTTTAGATTCTGGTGCTGACTATAATAATTTTATTCCACAATTGCACGATTTGCAAAATCCTTCGTTTGAATATCGTGAAACATTGTATAATATTCCGAATCTGTCGCAAGAGTATGCCGATTGGCATCATTTGCATAATCGTTCCGATATTAAACGCGATTGGGGTATGTTTGTACACACTTTTGACAAACTAATTCCTGTTGATCAATATTTTCAACAACATCCGGAATGGTTCTCCGAAATCAACGGGAAGAGGGTGAAAGATGGACAATTGTGTTTAACTAATCCTGAGCTCTTTGAAGAATTGTGTAAAAATTTGGAGGCAGAAATCAAAAAAAATCCTGATGCCATTATTTGGTCTGTATCAAATAACGACAATAACAATAATTGCAGTTGTGAACATTGTCGTAGTTCGGATTCTATTTACGGTTCTCCATCTGGAACATTACTACATTTTATTAATCAGGTAGCGGAACGTTTTCCCGACAAAATTATCTCAACTTTAGCTTATCAATATACCAGAAAAGCACCAAATAATATTAAAGTACGACCTAATGTGAACATTATGTTTTGCTCCATAGAATGTGGACGACAACTACCTTTGGAAGATAATTTGAAAGAACAAGCTTTTGTAGAAGATTTGAAAAATTGGGCTTCTTTGACAAACAACATCTTTTTGTGGGATTATGTGATTCAATTTCGAAATATGATGGATCCTTTTCCTAACCTACACGTTCTACAACCTAATTTGCAACTATTTCATCGTAACGGGATTTCTATGGTTTTTGAACAAGGATGCAATGGAAGTTACACAGAAATGTCCGAGTGGCGAACATATTTAATAGCCAAATTATTATGGAATGTTGACATTAATGTTGATTCATTGCGATCGGATTTTTTGCAAGGTTATTATGGTAAAGCGGCTCCTATGGTAGCACAATATATTGATTCGATGCAAAAATCTTTGCTAGATTCAAAAATGTTTCTAAACATTTACGGCTATCCTGTTGATGCCAAGAATAGCTATCTTTCGCCAGAAAAAGTTGCGTTTTATCAATCACTCTTTGAGCAGGCTTATAAAGCTGTTGAGGGAGAATCTATTTTTACAGATCATCTCAGAAGATTGGAGTTGTCGTTGGATTTTGCCGTATTAGATTTATCTATGAGCAATGTTTCCAAAACCTTAAGCTATTTTGACGTAGTGAATGGTAAAAAATATCTACGTCCCGATATGATGATTAAAGCCTACCGTTTTGTGGAAGATTGTCAGCGTTTTAATGTTCGACAATTGGAAGAGATGGGTTATCCGCCTAAAGAATTGCTGGATAATATCTTCAATTATGTTGAGAAATGCACACAATCGAACCTTGCTGAGGGAAAGCCTGTTGCAATTTCCACTCGATGGAGTTCAACTTATGATGTTGGAGGAGAGAAAGCCCTTAACGATGGCATTTTTGGCACAAAAGATTATCATTACAACTGGCTTGGATTTGAGGGTGATCATTTAGATGCTGTGGTAGATTTAGAAACGCCACAAGAATTGAGCAGTATCAGCATCGATTTTCTTACCTACCCACTATCCTGGATTTATTTGCCTGAGAAGGTAGAATTTTTTGTTTCTAACGATAAAATTCATTGGGAAAAAGTTGGAGAAACGGTCTTTGAAAAAGAGAAAGCATTGACAAAAAATTCTATTAAAAAGGCTAAAGCAGTGTGTTATGACAATAACCCTGTTCGCTATGTGCGTGTTGTAGCTAAATCTCCTTTGACTAACCCGGAATGGCATCGTGGCTACGGATTGCCTTGCTGGATTTTTACAGATGAAATACTAATTCAAGGAAAAGAAAAGTAAAAATCAAATTTTAACCCTCTTACTGACAGATTAAAAATGAAAAAAATTATTTTTTCATTTCAGTTTTTGCACGACTTCGGTTTACCAAAATTACACCTGAAATTATAGCTACTGATGCAGTTATTTTTACCCAATTAAGGCTGTCCATTCCAAGATAAATGCTTGTAATAGAAGCTACGATAGGTTGGATATACGAATACAAGCTTACTACTGTTGGTCGAAGGTGTTTTTGGCCGATTGGTATCAGGAAATAAGCTATAAAGGTAGAAAAGAAAACCATATAGCCAACTTCCCAATAAAATTTTGACGGAATGGCAGCATAATCCAGAGAAATCATTTCTGAAATACAAAACGGAAACGATACAAGCAAAGCAAATAAAAACATCCATTTCATAAACGTTACAACAGAATATTTCATTATCAACGGACGAAAAATACCCAAATACAGCGCGAAAGTGAATGTGTTAAGTATGAATAACACAGCACCTAAAGGATGCGTTTGTCCCACACCATTACTTAAAGAGGTACTATTGAGAATAAGCACCAGTACACCAATAAAACTAAGTGCTACGCCTCCAGCTTTTTTTAATGTAATAGGTTCTTTCAGTACAATAGCGGCAACAAACATCGTAAATATTGGCGTCATTACAGAAAGAACAGAACCATCAAGTGGCGCCGTAAGAGTTATGCCCTTAAGGAATGCAATCTGTGTAATAAAAAGGCCTAACATCGAAGCGACAAAGATGCGGATATAATCACGTGGAGCAATTTTTTCTTTAGGTAAAAATAGCGAGACTAACCAAAAAAGAGTAGCTGCTCCAAGAGAGCGAAGAAAAAACAATCCTAATGGCGATACGAAAGCAAGGTTAGCGATATTTTTGCATATAACAATATTGAAACCAAATATTAGATAGGCAAAAAAGACCGAAAAATGACCTAATAACTGTTTGTTTATCTTCATGCTTATTTTTATTTTTTCAAAATATGCAAAGGTACACTTTTTTGAGAGATTATTGTTGACATATAATAGACAAAAGTGTATAAAAATTTAGTTTAAAAATAATATGCAGAATTAGAAAAGACCTAGAAAATTTTGCGTTAAACGCAATTAGAGAAAATATATCGACACAAAAACCCAGGCGACAACAGTTC
>CAZBPT010000021.1:0-11793 GCA_964493875.1 uncultured Bacteroidales bacterium
CATGGAGAATATCCGTTTTGCATAGCTAAACTATAAATAAACGGTTTTATTGTAGATCCTATTTGGCGACGAGATTTTGAAACTTGGTCAAATTTAAAGTTTTGAAAATCTATACCGCCAACATATGCTTTTACATGTCCGCTTTCAGGCTCCATCGACATAAACCCTGTTCTTAAAAAATGTTTGTAATATATCAATGAATCGTATGGTGTCATTGTAACATCAAAACTATAACGATTATATATTGTATCATTCTTTTTAGTTTTTTTGTTTTTTACAATTTTCTTAATGCCACCTAATCTGTTAATTTTAATATTTTTTACGTGTTTATAGTCTTTGAAAATAGTTTTAAAAATTGTTGTATCATCATTCCACGAAAAAATTGTCATTTCATGCGGTTCGTAAAATGATTTTTCAATTTTACTTTCAGAAATACCTTCATTTCTCATTGTTATCCAACGGTCGCTTCTTCTCATTGAGGCTCTCATGATTTTTTCAATTTGACTTGGCGCTACATCATTTCCAAAAGGAGGATGTTTATTGTTTTTTTGGTCTCTAAAAAAAGCAGGTTGAATCTCGTTTGAAAGATGTTCTGTTACAGCATATTCTGCATATTCCTGCATACGGCTGTCTATTGTAGTGTAAATTTCTAATCCGTCTTTATAAATATCGTAATTTTCGCCTGTAGCTTTTTTGTTCTTGCTTATCCATCCAAATGAAGGGTCGTTTTTCCAATTTATAGAATCTTCAACAAAGTCACGTTGGTCAATATAATTTTCTCTTTTAGGTTCTTTTGCAGTAAGCCACAGTCTGATAAATTCACGAAAATATGTTGCAATTCCTATGTTATGGTCAACAGGTTTATAGTTCAACGATATTGGTAAATTTTTTAAGGAATCATATTCTTCTTTTGATAATTTACCATATTTCATCATCTGGTACATTACTACATTCCTTCTATTTTTTGTTTCTTCAACTCTTCTTAAAGGATTATATAATGATGGATTTTTTGCCATTCCCACAAGCATTGCAGCTTCTTCTGTTTTTAACTTATCAGGCGTGGTGTTAAAGTATACTCGCGAAGCCGATTCTATTCCCACTGCCAAATTTAGAAAGTCGAATTTGTTAAGATACATTGTAAGAATCTCTTCTTTTGTGTAATTTCTTTCTAATTTGGTTGCAATTATCCATTCCTGAAATTTTCTATGTACCAATGCAATTTTTGACATATTTTGTTTTCGTGGGAAAAGCATCTTTGCTAATTGTTGGGTAATAGTACTTCCTCCTCCTTTTGAACCGGACCCAATAATACCAGTAATCACACGAGGCAATGATTGAAAATCAATTCCTGAATGTTCGTAATATCGAACATCTTCTGTACATATAAGTGCATCAACCAATTTTGGAGACAATTCGTCAAAAGAAACTTCAGAACGATTCTCTCTGAAAAATGTTCCTAATAATACTTTATCTTCTGACCAAATTTTCGTAGCTAAATTTTCATTAGTATTTTCTAATTCTTCAAAACTTGGCATGTCTCCTAATTTTCCATTTGCCGTTAATGAAAAATATACAACAACTGATAATACAAGAAAAATAACTAATAACCAACAAATTACAATCAATTTTTTAATTTTTGGTAAATTATTTTTTGCTTTTTTCGACATTTTTTTTAAAATTTTCATCAAAATTACAAAAAAAATGCGAATTTTGCACTTTATTTTTATAAATATTTTCTAATGAACAAAAATTTAGTAATAGTCGAATCTCCTGCAAAAGCAAAAACGATTCAAAAGATTTTAGGTAGTAATTACTCCGTAGTTTCTTGTTACGGACATATTAGAGACCTATCAAAGAAAAAAATTGGAATAAACATTGAGAATGAATTTTCTCCTGATTATGAAATTCCGGAAGATAAGGCAAAAATAGTTGCTACTTTGAAATCTGAGGTTGAAAAAGTTGATATGGTCTGGCTTGCTTCCGATGAAGACCGTGAAGGAGAAGCAATTTCATGGCATCTTTCAGAAGTTCTAAACCTGAATGAGGAAAAATCTAAAAGAATCGTTTTTCACGAAATTACTAAAGAAGCTATCAAAAAAGCAGTAGAAAATCCTCGAAAAATAAATATGAATATTGTTTATGCTCAACAAGCAAGACGTATTTTAGACCGATTAGTGGGTTTTAGTTTGTCTCCTTTATTGTGGAAAAAAATTAAAAGAAACCTTTCTGCAGGTAGAGTTCAATCTGTTGCCGTAAGATTAATTGTTGAACGGGAAAGAGAAATTAACAGTTTTATTTCAAAGTCTGATTATAAAGTTGTTGCTTTTTTTACTATTGACGGTGTTTCTATTAAAGCTGAGTTAGCAAAAAAATTAAAAACAAAAAAAGAAGCTGAAGAATTTTTACAATCTTGCATGAATCAAGAATTCCATATCGAAAGTATTCAGACAAAACCTGGAAAAAAATCTCCAGCAGCTCCTTTCACAACTTCAACACTTCAACAAGAGGCTGCAAGAAAATTAGGTTTTTCTGTCTCTCAAACTATGAAATATGCACAAACTCTTTATGAAAACGGTTTTATTACTTATATGAGAACCGATTCTTTGAATTTGTCTAAAATAGCCCTTGATGCTGCAAAACAATCTATCATTAAAAATTTTGGTGAAGAGTATTCACATTTAAGACAGTATACAACAAAAACAAAGGGTGCGCAAGAAGCTCACGAAGCTATCCGCCCTAGCAGTATGGATAGAGAAACGATTGAGGGAACACGCCCCGAAAAAAAATTATATGAACTTATTTGGAAAAGAGCAGTATCTTCTCAAATGGCAGATGCTATCGTGGAAAAAACTACAATCTCTATAAATAATGCCGATAACACAATTTCTTTTAATTCATTTGGTGAAGTTATTAAGTTTGACGGGTTCTTGAAATTATATAAAGAATCTATTGATGATGAAACAAAAGAAGAAAATTCAAACGCTTTACCTCAAGTAAAGAAAAATCAAAAACTGACTGTAAATAAAATTGAAGCTCAAGAAAAATATTCTATACCGCCATACAGATATACAGATGCAAGCTTGGTGAAAAAAATGGAAGAACTTGGTATCGGACGACCTTCTACTTATGCTCCAACAATTTCAACAATTCAACAAAGAGAATATGTTGTTAAAAGTAATGCAGAAGTTAAAACAAGAGAAGTTAAAAAATTAACTTTAGAAAATAATAAAATAGACGTCAATACTATTATAGAAAAATATAATACCGAGACAAACAAATTATTCCCTTCTTCAATGGGACTACTTGTTACAGATTATCTTTTAACTCACTTTAAAGATATTATGGATTATAATTTTACCGCTCATATTGAAGAACAATTTGATGAAATTGAGATGGGAAATGTTATCTGGAATCAAATGATAAAGAATTTTTATTATCCGTTTTTTGGCTTAATCGAAAAATCTTTAAGTGAAAAAGAAAATACAAGAATGGATAGGAATTTAGGTAATGACCCACAAACAGGTTTCCCCATTGTTCTTAAATTAGGTCAATTTGGTCCCTATGCCGTTATCGAAGATGGAAGTGAAAATACAAAGAAAGCTAGTTTAAAGAAAAATCAAAATATTGAAACAGTATCTTTGGAAGAAGTTTTAGAACTTTTCAAACTGCCCAGAAATGTTGGTACTTATAAAAATGATGATTTAATTGTTGCTGTCGGTAGATTTGGACCTTACGTAAAAAACAATAAACTTTTTTATTCTTTATCAAAACAAGATGACCCATATTCGATAACTGCAGAACGTGCAATTGAAATTATCGAAGAAAAAGAATTAAAAAAATTAGACCCGGGAAGAACTTTTGAAGAAGTTCCCGAAATGAAAATTCTTACAGGTCGATTTGGTCCTTACATCTCATACATGAAAAAAAATTATAAAATACCTAAAGGATATAATCCCGAAACAATAACTTTGGAAGAATGTAAAAAAATTATTGAAAAAAAAGATAGTAAGGAAAAAAAATAATCATTGCTATTCCTTTTATTTAATGTAAGTATAAATTCATTTTTTTTAAACAAAAAATATAATATTACAATAAAAAGTAAAAAAAAAAGATATTAACATAAAAAAGTGAATAATTTTTTTGGTTTTTAAAAAAAAATGTGTTTATTTTACGTTTTGAATGCTAATAAAACTCGATAGATGAAAAAACATGTATTATTTATATTGTCAGTGGTATTCTTAGAAGCATCTTTGTTTGGTCAAGCAGACCCACATTTCAGCTTATTTGAATATACTCAAAACATAGTAAATCCCGCAGCTGCAGGGTCAAACGATGCAATGTGCTTCACAACTTCTCACCGTCAGCAATGGGTAGGTTTCGGTAAAGGCTCCGACAATGATGACGGTAGCGGAAACGGACGCCCAATTTCTACAATTTTTTCATTCGACATGCCTCTTCCAAAAATAAAATCTGGTTTAGGTCTTGCTGCTATTCAAGATAAAATAGGTTTTCAAAACGATATTCAAATAAAATTAAACTACGCTTTTCGTTATCCTTTAAAAGAAAATGTGCATATCAGTGGCGGTATTGGCCTAGGTGTTGTTAATAGAAGTATAAATCCTGATTGGGTTACATCTGCTTCTCTCGCTGATCAACAAGTGTACGGAGACCCTTCTTTACCACACATGGAAAATATTACGGTTTTTGACATGAATGCAGGTGTAGGTTTTTATGGAGCTGATTATTGGGTGTCTTTTTCAGCAACGCACTTAACGGGTCCAAAATTAAAATATAACATAGAATCTTATAGCCGTTTGGCTCAACAATTATATTTAATGGGAGGTTATACATTTCATCTATCAAATCCGTCTTACGACATCATAACTTCTGCTGCAATTCAGGCTGACCGTATCTCTAAAATGGAATTCCAAGTTAATGCAAAATTTTTGTATGACAAAAAATTCTGGTTTGGTGTTTCCGGTCGTATCGATGCTATCGCTCCTATGATTGGTGCTCACTTGCCAGTAGGCCCCGGAGCTTTAAGTATTGGTTATAGTTATGATATCAGATTAAATAAAATTGGTGCTACAGGCTCTCACGAAATAATGGCTAGATATTGTTTCAACTTATCAAGAGACAATTCTCAAACACGTGGCAAAACAGTAAGAAGAATGTAATTAATAAAATAGAACGTTTTACAATTAAATATAATTAATATGAAGAAATTATTCATAATCAGTGCTTGCCTAATATTGTTAGCAAGTTGTAATTATAAAGGTAACGGTGAATTAGTAGGTGTTGAAAAAAAGCAATGGTATACTTCTGACCCTTATGGAATGATATTTATTGAAGGAGGATCTTTCCACATGGGAAATAATGATGAAGATGTTAGTCATGCTATGACTACGCAGTCACGCCGTGTTACTGTAAGTCCTTTTTGGATTGACCAAACCGAAATAACAAATTCAGAATACCGTCAATTTGTAAATTGGGTTAGAGATTCTTTAGCTTTATATACTTTAGGTAAAGAATCAAAAAATAGTACAGACTTTGGTGATGTGAATGCAAATTCTCGAAAACCTTTGACTGCACAAGATTTTATTATTGACGAAACAGAAGTTTCCGAAACAGATGTTAATTACATAAGTCAATTATATGAAAACGGTGAATTTGATTTTGATAATTATGACAATAACAATTTCTTAGATTGGAGCGGTCCGCTAGATTATTCCAATTTGGAAATTAAAGCCATTCTTACTAAAAATGAAATTCCTAATAATTTTAATCAATCTTTATATTTAGCACCACCTGCTGAAGTATATAGATATACACGTACTGTTGAATTAAATACAGATGCTTTGTATTTCGAATACTATTGGACCGATATGGTACAAGCTGCTAAAAAAACAACTTTCCTTCCTACTAATGACGGTGTAAGTCAAGATGTAATACGTACTTTTGATCGTAAAAAAGACCATGGATTAAGAATTGGAAGACATTTCAATCCTGAAACCGGTTCTTATGAAGGTTCTATTAAAGATAAAGAAAAATTAGATGAAGAAACCCCTTGGGATAATTTTGCTAATCGTGAAGTAAAAAATTATGATGGCAAAAATGATGCAGGCAAACACGGAGGTAGATTCAGTTATGTTATGCATGAAAAAGTTCATATTTATCCTGATACACTTTGTTGGGTAAGTGATTTTACATATAGTTACAACGAACCACAAGCACGTGCTTATTTCTGGCACCCTGCTTATGATTATTATCCTGTTGTTGGTGTAAGTTGGAAACAAGCTACAGCTTTTTGTCAATGGAGAACACATTTGAAAAATTCATTCCAAAAAAGCATGGGCGAAGAAATTCTACAAGAATATAGACTCCCAACAGAAGCAGAATGGGAATATGCTGCTCGTGGTGGTCAAGCAGAATCATCTTATCCTTGGGGCGGTAAATACACAAGAAATCTTAATGGTTGTTTTATAGCTAATTTCAAACCAATTAGAGGTTCTTATTCAGATGATGGTGGTGTTTATCCTGTTATGGTTGCTTCTTACGATCCTAATGACTGGGGTTTGTATGA
The DNA here is from genome assembly GCA_964493875.1 of uncultured Bacteroidales bacterium. Classification (GTDB taxonomy): domain Bacteria; phylum Bacteroidota; class Bacteroidia; order Bacteroidales; family ML635J-15; genus Bact-19. The sequence goes on from CAZBPT010000021.1 coordinate 6,584, forward strand.
TATGGCCGGAAATGTTGCCGAATGGACTTCAAACGCTTATGATGAAGATGCTTATAATTTTTCTCACGACTTAAATCCAAATTATACACGCTATTCTCATCCAGATGATCCACCAGAACAAAAACGTAAAGTTATTCGTGGCGGTTCTTGGAAAGATGTAGCTTATTATTTACAATGTGGTGTTCGTACTTATGAATACGAAGATTCTGCAAAATGCTATATAGGTTTCCGTTGCGTTAGAGAATACTTAGGTAGAGATAGAGGAGATAAGAGTTCCACTTCTCAAGTTTATAATTAGAAAAAATTATCTATTAACAAGTAAAACAAATATTAATTTAAAAAAAAATCAAATTATGAGTTTAAGTGAAATTACCCAAAGTAAAAAGTACAAAAAATTTATGGGGTTTGTTTATGGCTGGGGTGCAGCAGTTGTAATGGTCGGAGCTTTATTTAAAATCCAACACTATCCCGGTGCAGCAGTTATGTTAATTATCGGACTTTTAACTGAAGCCGTGATTTTCTTCTTGTCGGCGTTTGAACCACCTCACGAAGAAGTTGATTGGAGTTTAGTTTATCCTGAATTAGCAGGTGTTTCTAAAAAGTTAGATATTACAGAGAAAAAAAATGCTATCAATTCTAAAAAATCTGCATTAGAAAAATTTGATGCAATGATTGAACAAGCAGAAATTAGTCCAGAATTATTTGAAAAATTAGGAAAAGGGTTACATAACTTAAACACTACTACTGAAAAATTGCAAGATGTTTCAAATGCTACTGTAGCTACAAATAATTATGTTGCTAATTTTGAAAAAGCTTCAGAAAAAGTATCTTCTTTTGCTGATGCTTATGGTAGTTCTGCTGAAAAACTTAACGTTCAAGCTGATAAATTAGCTTCTTCTTACGAACGTTCAGCAAATGTTGTTGAAAGATCAGGTTCAGGTTTGTCAGAAGTTTATAACAAAATGATTGTTTCTTTAAATAAAGAATTGGAATCAAATGTTGGAAACGGCAAATCATATAATGAACAAATGTCTATAATGAACAAAAATCTAACAGCTCTTAATTCTGTTTTTGAACTTCAACTTCAAAGCACAACAAAACAATTTGAAGCATCAAAATTATTGGCAGGCGGTATTGACGAAATTATGGCTAATTTGAAAAATTCAGCTGATGATACAAAACGCTATCGCGATGAAATAAGTAAGTTGAGCGGCAATTTGGCTGCCATGAATACTGTTTATGGCAATATGTTGGCTGCTATGAATTTCAAACAAAATTAATCAGTGTTAAATAATTTGTTTATTCATTAAAAAAATAATATAATATGTCAGGTGGAAATTGCCCGGAAACCCCGAGGCAGAAAATGATAGGGATGATGTACCTCTTTTATACTGCGCTTCTTGCTCTTAACGTTTCTGCAGAAGTTATCGACGCATTTGTAAAAGTTGATGCATCTATTACCCAAACAACTGAAAACTTTACAAATAAAACTGCAAAATTGTATTCTACAATTTCTATGAAATATGAAGAACAAAGAGGTAAATATGCAGGACTAAAAGCAGAATCAGATAATATTCAAAAATCAACAGATTCTATTTTTACTTTTATCGAAGAATTAAAAGTGAAAATTATTAAAGAATCTGGTGAAATTCCTGAAAATAATCCCGAAGCTGCTTTGAAATTAGGTGCAGATAACAAAATTACTATTCAAGCAGGATTTATTAAGAAAAAAGATAATTTGGAAGCTTCTCATAAAGTTATGGGCGATGAATCCGGTCAGGACAATCAGGGAAAAGCTTTAAAAGAAAAATTAAATGTTTATCGTGATTATTTGTTGAGTATCGTTAAAGATTCTTCACAAACTGTTTATAAAAGTATTGCAACAAGTTTGGCTACCTATGAGGGTACAATTGAAACAAAGGACGGTCCTAGATATTGGGCTCAAAAGTATTATCAAGCTATGCCTTTGATAGGTACTATTGCTTTGTTATCAAAATTACAAGCTGATGTTCGTAATGCAGAATCAGATATTTTGGAATTTATGATCAAAGACTTGGAAGGTTTAGATATTCGTATTACTTCTCTTGAAGGTTTGGTATCTGCTCCTAAAAGCTTTATTGTAAGAGGTGGTGAATACACTTCCAAAATTTTCTTGGGAGCATTAGATACTACCATGCGTCCTATTGTTCATATGACTTCTTCTAAACCATTTTGGGATACTGAAGTTGTAGGAAATGACACTATTTATAAATTACGTCAAGGCGTTACTTATGATACTTTAGTTGCAGATGAAACAGGAAAAGCTAATTATACAGTTACTTGTGGGTCCGTAGGAGAATTTGAATATGGAGGTTTGGTTCACTATAAATCAAATACAGGTGATAAATGGTTACCTTTTACAGGTTCATATCAAGTAGGAGATGCTGGATTCACAGTATCAGCTACTAAATGTAATGTTTTGTATAAAGGTTTGGAAAATCCGATTGCTGTTTCTGTTGCTGGTTATCCAAAAGAAGGTGTAAATGCTTCTATTAGTGCTGGTTCTATAGTAAGAGCTCCAGGTGGTGGCTGGATTGCTAAATTACCTCCAGAAGCATCAATAAAAGAAGTTAAAATCTCTGTTTCTGTAACAACTCCAGAAGGTACAAAAGCTTTAGGTTCAGTTCCTTTCAAAGTATTTGACGTACCACCACCCACAATCATGATTGCAGGAACATATAAAGATGGTGCAACAATGCCAAAAGCAGCTATTATGCAAAATCCATATTTGTTCGCAGGTTTAGGTACAGGATTCTTCCCATTTGATGGAATTAAATATTCTGTTACAAAATATGACTTTATGTATAGTGAGAGAGGTGTTGCTACAAGAAATACATACTCTGGTTCTCAAATAGCTCCTGATGTTTTAGCAAAAATTCGTGCTATGGGTTCTAAATCTCAAGTATCTTTCACAAATATTCGTTATTCAGGTCCATCAGGTGAAAAATCAACTAATGGTGTAAGTGTAATTTTACAATAATTATAATTATGAAAGCAATTAAAATTTTATTACCGTTTTTAGTAGTGATAATTACTAGTCTTTTCGGTATGGCACAAACAAATCCTGTATTGGATGGTGCATATATCAGAGAACATGTAACAGAGCGTAAGCCTGTTCCTTATCCTTATATAAGAGAGGCTGATGCTATGTGGTCCAAAAAAATTCTCCGAGTAATACAATTGGATGAAAAAATAAACCATCCTATGTATTTTCCTATTACACGAATAACTTATCCAGCTGGTTTACAACCACAACGTCATAGAATAAATTTGTTGTCTTTGATTAACAACATTGGTATTTTAGGACAACGATTTGATGCCGCTGGAAATCAAATTGTTTTAGAGCCTGGAGAAGAACCGGATTATAGTAACAGATTGCCTGTATATAAATTATTCCCTGGCGACATTACTTCTTGGAATAAAATGGAACTTGCTAAAGATGATCCTGCAAGAGATTCTTTGTTTGGATACGAAACTACAATCACTCAATTAGTAGACCCTAATGATGAATCTTTAGGTTCTTATGATAGAACAATTCGAGCTCCAATGGATGACACACGTCCAATGACAAAATTGTGGATGTGGGAAGAATGGATTTTTGATAGAAATAGGTCAGTTATGGATGTTAGAATTATTTCTATGTCTTTCGATGGTTATGCTGAAGGAGATAAGAGAGTTTGGCCTTTCTGGATTTATTTCCCAGATTACAGACCTCTCCTTGCTACAAATGAAACATTTAATGCTTTTAATGATTCTGAAAATCGTTCGTATGATGACATTTTCTTAAAAAGACACTTCAAAAGTTATGTAGTTGCTGAATCTAATGTTTACGATAACAGACTAATTTCTGATTATATGTTGGGAATTGATGCTATTCGAGAAGGTGAAGCTATACAGGAAAGAATATTTATGTTTGAACATGACCAATTTGAGTACTAAGATAAAATAAAAACAATTTAAAAAAAATCACTCGTTAGAGTGATTTTTTTTTTTATATTCTTGAAAAAATGTTAAATTAGCGAAATTTTAATACAGTTATGGACGATGTACCGTTAAATAAGCGTTTATCAATTAGAGAACAATAAAACTGTAAGGAGCTTCTTTCTTCTTACAGATGTTAAATTGTAAGAAGGAAAAAGTATGGAAGAATCCAATATAATCTTAGAAGAAATAAAAGAATTAATTGAAGAGAAACAATGGAAAATTCTTAGGGAAAAACTTAATTTGTTAGACCCTATTCAATTAGTTGAAATAATTGAAAGTATAGATAAAAGCGAAAGTATAGTTTGCTTTCGACTACTTAAAAGAGAATTAGCAAAAGAAACATTTGAACAGTTGTCGTACGACGACCAAGAAGATATTATTCAGCAATTAAATAAAAATAAACAAAAAATTGTTGATTTGCTAAATGACTTAGACCCAGATGATAGAACTGCATTTTTTGAAGAACTACCTGAAGATGTTTCTAAAGAATTGTTGCGTTTGCTCAGTGAAACCGAAAGAAACATTACAAATAAATTGTTAGGTTATCCTGAAGATAGTATCGGTCGATTAATGACAACTGAGTATGTTGCTGTTAAACCTTATTTCACTATCACTGACACATTAGAACACATCAGAATTTGGGGAAAAGATTCTGAAACTCTTAATGTTATTTATGTAGTTGATGACCATTGGTGTCTAATCGATGACGTTAGAATCAAAGAAATTTTATTGGCTAAGCCCGATACAATTATTTCAGAAATCGCAGACAATAAGTTCATATCATTAAATGCGTATGATGACCAAGAAGTAGCAATTAATAAGTTTCAGGACTACGATAGAACGGCTTTGCCTGTATTGGATAGCAAGGGAGTGCTTCTCGGTATTGTAACTGTTGATGACGTTATGGACGTTCAAGAAGAAGAAAGTACTGAGGACTTTCAAAAATTCGGTGGTGCAGCAGAATTAGATTTGTCTTATACAAAGACAAGTTTATTTGAACTTATCAAAAAACGTTCTGTATGGTTGATATTATTATTTTTTGGAGAAATGCTGACGACTTTTGCAATGGGATATTTTGAGTCGGTAGTTGCTGCAGTAGCGCAATTGGCTATATTTATTCCTTTGATAATTTCCAGCGGAGGAAATTCCGGTTCTCAAGCTGCTTCATTAATAATCAGATCTTTGGC
>CAZBPT010000021.1:11893-14259 GCA_964493875.1 uncultured Bacteroidales bacterium
AAAAGATTGCGTTTAGACCCTGCTACTGCTTCTGCTCCCTTTGTTGCTACTCTGGTAGATGTCTGCGGTTTGTTGATTTATTTCTCAATTTCTGTTTTATTACTCACCAATAGATTATTATAATTAATTCAATAATTAGATTTTATCCAAAAATTATAGAACATTTTTGTTAATAGGAAACTTATAATTTTGTTTTCATTAATAAAGCAACGGATAAGTACATTTTTTTCATAGTTAAATTATTATCAGAAGTATTATTGAATTATACTATACCCAAAACTGTGTAAAATTAGAAATTTAATATTTTCGTAGATGCGAATAAAATATTGTATTCAAAAAAATGATAATATTTGCACAACATATTAAAAAAACAAATTACACAGTTTTTAGGACGTAACCGTATTTAAGGATCGTGTACTGAATAACTATTAGTAAAATTATAGCTTATTATAAAATTATTATAGCTAATATAACTTTTATGCAATTTTCAGCTGTTTGTAATATTAGCTATATAAATTTATTTAATTGTACTGAAATATTCTATTTTAGTAAATAACAGTAACACTACCTGTGAAATTTTTCTTAGGAGTTGTTATAATATATAGGTAGGATCCTGTTGCAACTAATTTGTTATCATATTTTCCATCCCAATGTGAAGATATGTCGTTTGATTTATACAATAATTGTCCCCAAATATTGAAAACTTTTACTGAAAATTCGTCAAAGGTTTCTAATCCTTCTATCTGCCAAGTGTCATTAACATTATCTCCATTAGGTGTAATTGCGTTAGGAATTAATAGGCAATCAATTTCATTGTCTTCAATAACGATATTATTAAGAATTCCATAACAATTATTTTGGTCGCTAACAAGAATATCATATTTTCCTGCAGATAAATTATCAAAAGTAGTTTTATCGTACATAGAATTATTGAAGGAAATTTTGTATGGAGGTAATCCGCCAGAAGCAAAAACTGAAAATTCTCCATTCGATGCATCTATACAAGTCGGTTTTTTGCTTGTGTAGCTTAGTTCCAATTTTTCTGGTTCTGTGATTGTAAAATAACCCGATTGAGAACAGTTGTTTGCGTCTTTTACATTTATTGAATAATATCCTGCGGCAAGGTCGGTGTAATTGCTGAAATTGGATATTCTGTCATTACCAATAATTTCATAAGAGTAGGGTAGTGTTCCTCCTGTTGAAATAATATTTAACTTACCATTATTCTTACCATAACAATTAATATCTTGTGAAACAAAATTCATTAAGAATACATCTGGTTGGGTAATTCTTACAGTTTTTACTTTCGAACATTGTCCTTTATCTGTTATTGTTACAGTATAGAGGTCGGCAGGAAGATTGTTGATAGAAGCGGAATTTGAAGTGAAAGTATTATCACTGTTTGACCATTGGAACATATACGGTTGAATACCACCGGTTATCTCTGCCAATAAACTTGCGTTTTCATCTCCGTAGCATTTTATTGAATCTGTTTGATTTATATTGATTTTTATTTCAGGTGGTTGTGGGAATGTTATTGTTGCATTTGTTTCACAATTGTTAGCATCTACAATATTATAACTGTGAGTACCGCCTAAAACGGAATAAATACCTGTACCTGTGTAAGGTGTTCTTCCTCCTTGTGCTTCAACCGATATAGTAGCTTCGTCTCCATAACATAGTATAGGATCAAGAACTGTTATTGACGATGTTAATGGTTCTGCTTTTTCAATTATTGCTGGACGCGATTGTGTACAGCCATTGGCATTATTTGTTGCAGTAACAGTGTAAGTTCCTTGATTTATAAATGTATTTGTAGCTTGATTGGTACTTACTCCTCCGCTCCAATGATATAAATCGCCACCGCTAGCCGTTATAGTAATTGATTGTACATTACAATTGATTTCAAAATTTTCGGTTGCACTTTCAAAACTTATGTTAGGTTTTACAGTATCTATTGATATAGTAATAGATGCTGTGTCTTGGCAACCATTTGTTGAAGAAGTTACTGTAACAGTATGAGTTCCGGGAGAAGTTATGGATGAAAATGCAGTGTTATATCCGTTGCTCCAAGAATAATTTGTAGCTCCGGATGCAGTAACCTGAATATTTGGAACATAACATGTAATTGTTGTTGAACCGGTGTGATTTGTAATTTCTGCATTTGGTTTTACAGTATCTATTGTAATTGTTATGCTATTTGTTGCTGTGCAACCATAATCTATGTCTGTTGCAGTTACGGAATAGCTTGTTGGTTCTGAAAATGTATTTGTATTTTGGTCTGGTGTTGTTCCTCCACTCCATTGGTAAGAGTACCCTGTGGCATTGCCGTTAGCTGTTGCTGTAAGTTCTATTGTGGGGTTGGC
>CAZBPT010000021.1:14359-22234 GCA_964493875.1 uncultured Bacteroidales bacterium
AGTACCCTGTGGCATTGCCGTTAGCTGTTGCTGTAAGTTCTATTGTGGGGTTGGCGCAAGTAAGAACAGCAGGATTTGGTGTGATACTAATATTATAAGGGGCATTTACCGTAAAAGTCACAGGAATACGTTCAGATGGACAATCGCTTTGAATTTCCAATGGTGTTATTCTTGCGTAGCCGTTGCCTGAATGACCAGTTGCTAAATTTCCGCTTGGTTCCACAAAAGATTGGTTTCCGGCAAATGTTTGTCCATTATCAACTCCGCCAATATAACCTGAACCACCACCACCGCCACGGTCATCATCTCCACTACTGTCGGGGTAAGAACCTCCTCCGCCATACCAGCCCCCCCCACCGGCACCAGCATAACCGGAATTGGCATATAGACCTGTACCTCCTTGACCAAAGGTTCCGGAATTACCACTACCGCCGGCTCCGCCTGCAGTTTGTGTTCCTCCACCACCACCACTTCCCCAACTTTGTGTTGATGTACCTCCTGATAATCCTCCTCCAAACATTCCATTTTTTGTTGCAGAACCACAAGAACCACCGCCACCGGCAACGAGAAGTACTGCAGATTGATTTCCTGATAATGATGATAATAAGCCTGTTGTTGTTGCAATATGTGTAGCTCCGCCACCTCCGGGATATCCGTATCGAGCACCTCCACCATTGAATCCTCCTGGTAATAATGTAGAAGATCCTTGATTAGCATTTGATACTCCAGGAAATCCTCCAACGTAAATATGTATGTTTTGTCCGGCAATTAATGAAATTTCTCCAATTGAATAACCACCTTTACCACTGTATGTTTGAGAAGAACGATAACCTCCTTCTGCTCCCCATACTTCAAGTTGATATATTCCCGTTGCGGGAACTGTATATGTTTGAGCACTGCCAGTAAAATCAAAATCTGTAACTACCGGTGTTCCCAAATTATTTCCTGATGTTGTTGTTTCAACATAGTATGTAATATCTCCAGTAGAATTTCCTGCTACTGCTATGCTTTCTCCTGAAAATGTTGTTGCTATAGGATATGTAGCAGTTAAGGATGTATACCATGAAATAGTATCTCCTGTTGTATTTGCACTTAGATAAGTTGTATCTCCCAAGCAAAGGGTACTCGGTGTGGCTGTAATATCTGTTGGAGGGTCTAATAATTCATTTACAGAAACCATCACTGGTATTCTATCAGATACGCAAGGTAAGGGTGTCAATGAAATTATTCTTGCATATCCGTGTCCTGTGTGTCCGGTACTTGTTGTGCCATTAGGCTCTGTAAGTGGTAGGTTACCAGCAATTGTTTGCCCATTTGTAACTCCGCCAATATAGCCTGAGCCACCACCACCGCCACGGTCATCATCAACACTGCTATCGGGGTAAGAGCCACCACCACCATACCAGCCCCCCCCACCGGCACCAGCATAACCGGAATTGGCATATAGACCTGTACCTCCTTGACCAAAGGTTCCGGAATTACCACTACCGCCGGCTCCGCCTGCAGTTTGTGTTCCTCCACCACCACCACTTCCCCAACTTTGTGTTGATGTACCTCCTGATAATCCTCCTCCAAACATTCCATTTTTTGTTGCAGAACCACAAGAACCACCGCCACCGGCAACTAGAAGTACTGCCGATTGGTTCCCTGATAGTGTTGATAATAAGCCTGATGCTGTTGCTATATGTGTTGCACCTCCGCCACCAGGGTACCCGTAACGAGATCCTCCTCCATTAAAACCTCCAGGTAATAATGTGGAAGAACCTTGATTTGAACTTGATGCTCCAGGAAATCCTCCAACGTAAATATATAAGATTTGTCCTGCTGTTAAATTGATTTCGCCTCTTGAATAACCACCTTTTCCACTATAAGTTTGAGAAGAACGGTAACCGCCTTCTGCTCCCCAAACTTCTAATAAATATGGCCCAGTTGAAGGGACTGTAAATGTTTGAACATTATTTGTGTATGAAAAATTTGTTGCTGTTCCACCGGTCATTGCAACTGCCATACCTATTGCTTCTGCATAAAAAGTATTTGTTCCAGTTGCGGGTGGAATTGTTTGTAAATCTACACCTCCAGTTGTTGTATCAAAAGCTACTCCGCCAACAGCTTGTGTATACCATAAAATTGTATCGGTTGATGATGTTCCGGATAATGTAATGGGCTCTCCAAAACAAATTGAAAATGGAGATGCCGAAACGTTTGTTGGGTCTGGACATGGTAGTGTTTGACCAATACACGAAATGTAAATAAATCCATAAAAAAATAATAAAAAAAGCTTTTTCATAAATTATTTCAGACTATAATTTGACGGTTTAAAAATTATTACAATTTAGTAATTTTTTTTGAAAAAAACAAATTTTTCAATTGGTAAACGCAAATTTTATCTATATTTCAATGATTTTTTGAATTTTTTACTACTGAAATTTGTTTTTTATATTTTTTTTAAAAATCTGTTTTTAGCTAAATGATTTTTAAAATCATAAAAAAATGTCCATTTATAGGCATTCTTCCGTCACTGCTTGTGCAAAATTTGGAAATATTAATTTTTCTTTGTTGAATAATTCAATATTTTTGATAAGAATTTCTGCATTTCCAAATAATTTTCCACTATCATGAATTACATAATTTTTTAATGATTCTAAATTAATAATTTCATCACGATGTGCTCCAATTACAACAAATTCTTTTATGTCTTTAACAAATTCGGGGACAATTTCATTAATTTTTCCAAATCTTATGTCGCTTATATTATTCCTATCGTGAAACGCAATATAGGCATTATCTTTTATCGATTTTACAGAGAAAATTGACGGCATAGAATATTCTAAGAATATATCTAAACAAGCTATTTGTGAGGATTTTACTGGACACACTGCAATATTTAGACTATATGCCAATGCGTTTGCAAAAGCAATTCCGGTGCGTACTCTGCTTGTTCCGCCAGGTCCAACGTCAATAATTATTTCGGAAATATCTTGTGCTACTCTTCCAATCTTCTCCAATCCAGCTTTTAATAAATCATCAAGTTCTTGTGATTGAGATGTTTTTGTGGAATTATATAAAATGTTTTTATCTTCATCCCCAAGTATTACAGCGAATTGTCCTGCAGATGTTGATATTGCAAGTGTTATTTTTTGATTAAGCATATATTTTTTTTATTTTTTCAATAATATTATTGTAATGATTATTGTCTGCGGAAACTGTAATTTTTCTGATGTTTGAATTTTCTCCGTTCGGAATTCCTTCAATTTTTATGAGCAAATAATCGTTAAAAAATTCAGAAAATTTCATTCCCCATTCAACAATTACGATACTTCTGTCAAAGTAATCTTCTAATCCGAGATTTTTCAGTTCGTTCATTGTTTCCAACCTGTATAAATCGATATGTAAAATTGTACAATCGTTTGAATTATAGAAATTAGCAATACTGAATGTTGGACTTGTTACGTTGTTTCCAGTTTTTTTTGCTTCTGCAAAACCTTTTGTAAAATATGTTTTACCAACGCCTAAATCTCCATCTAAAATGATAATATCACCTGCAGAAAAAAAATCGGCAATCTTTTTACCAAAAAGCATTGTTTCATTTTCATCTTTTGATATTATTGAATATTTATTTTTGTTATCCATTTATAAAAATTTTTGTTTTTTTAGCACTTTTATTAGTTCTTGCGAAAAATGTTCGTTATTTTTTTTAGGATATCTTATGTCAGTAAATATTTGAGCGAGATTTTCTTTGTTCTGTTCTTGAATATATTTTTTTGAATCGCTTAGATTTTCTTTTTCAAAATATAATTTATTTATTTCTTCATCGCTGTAATTGTGGTAATATTCATTGTGTACAATTGCTTCAAGGGGAAGTCTGTCGGTTAGTTCGGGATTTTCATCGGGGTAGCCGATAGTAATTGTTGCAACAGGAACAACAGATTCAGGAAGTTTAAGAATTTCGATAATTTTTTCAGCGTTATAAATTACAGTTCCTAGCCAGCAAATTCCAAGATTATGATTTTCTGCTTCAAGAGAGGCATTTTGAGCTGCAATAACTGCGTCTGTTGCTGCAGACATAAATGATAGAAAATTATCATATCCCGGCTCTGCGTTTCGTAGTTTACACCATTTGTTAAAACGGTTAAAATCGGCACAAAATGTTAATATTACAGCTGCTTCTTCTACCATTTTTTGATTGAAATGAGTGGGCGCCAATTGCTTTTTCATTTCTTCATCTTTTGTTACAATTATGCTGTAAGTTTGCATGTTCCCTGTGTTTGAAGCTCTTGTGGCAGCAATTAATATGTCATTTAAAATGGCGTCTGGAATTTCTTTTTTTAAATATTTACGAATTGATTTATGTTCAAATATTTCTTTTATCATATTTTTATTCTGTTTTAATTTTTGGTATTTCTATAATGAATGTTGTTCCTTTGTCAGGTTCAGTATTAAACTTAATTGAGGCGTTGTTGTTAAGAATAATTGTTTTAACGATACTTAAGCCCAAGCCCATGCCTGAAGATTTTGTAGTGAAATTAGGTGAGAATATTTTTGATTCGATTTCTTCAGGAATTCCTGTCCCGTTGTCGATAATGTCAACAATATAATTATCATTTTCTTCTTCAATATTAATTATGATTTTTCCTTCTCTTTCGTCAGGAATTGCCTGGATAGCATTTTTTATAATATTATTGAAAACTCGTTGCATTTGTTCTCTGTCGACAAAAATCAGATAATTAGAATTGACGTTATGGTTAAAATTGAAGCTAATATGTTCATAATTGTTTGAAAATAGGTCTAATGAACTTTGAATGATGTTTTTTAAGTCGCAAGTTTCTTTTTTTGCCTCAGCTATTTTAGCAAAGTTAGAAAATTCTGAAGCTATGTTTGAAAGTGAGTCTATTTGTGCAATAATATTATTTGCCATTTTTATGAAATTGTTTTTCCAAATTTCACTGTCAGGATCGTAGCTGCGAAGTAGAAATTGCAAATTAAGTTTCATTGGCGTTAGAGGATTTTTTATTTCGTGGGCAATTTGTTTTGCCATTTCGCGCCATGCAGATTCTCTTTCCGATTGTGCCAATTTTTGTGCAAATAGGTTCAATTCATCTACTTTTCGGTTATATACGTCTATTAAACTGCCAATTTCATCTTTCCCGTTATAGGCTATTTTTTCGCTCTTAACATTTAATTTCATAGAGCGAATATTGTTTTGAATCGAAATTAGTGGTTTGGATATTTGCCTTGAGATGATTAATCCAATAATTATTGAAATTATCATCAGGAAGAAAAAGATGTTTGTATAAGTAGTAATAAAATTTGTAATTTCAGAAACATATTCGCTTTTCTGCATAAAATAGGGCAGGTTAAGGTAGGCTATAACTTGATTGTCTCTATTGCGATAAGGAATGTATGCAGAAACAAAACTAAGGTTATCAATTTTGTCGGAAAATATTGTATATCCTTTTTTGTCTGTTGTTAGTGCTTTTTTTGCGAGAGGATTCATGTAACGCCCTTTCAACCCTTTGTCGAAAAATTCAGGGCGAGATGAGGAATACAATATTCCATCAGTGTCAAATATATTTATGTCGATGAAGTATATGTTTGATAAGGTTATTAATAAATTGCTGATTTCTTTTGAATTAACATCATTAATATTTTTTGTGTCTTCTAATCTTGAATTTAAGTCAATTATTATTGAATTTAATTTTGTTTTCAGTACAGTTCTCTGTTTCTGTGTATAAGCTTGATTTATAAATGATATTGAAATTGATCCTAAAACTAATAATGATAATAGCATTGACAATCCAAATGTGAAGTGAATTTTATTGCTAAAAGTAAATAATTGTTGTTCCTTTCGTAAGATAATGATATTTACAAGTTGAAATATTTGGAATATTATAAACAGTAAAATAAATATGTAGATGAAAGAAATAATATCGTTAAAAAATTGATTGTAGGGTTTAACAAGAACAACTGTATCGCTCTTATTTACTTTGAATTTATAATTTATTAATCCGTTTTTTTTGTAAACCGTATATCTGTTTGTGTCGTTTCCTTCTTCCGATAATTCTGTGCTGTAATCATACTGAAAAACATTACTGCTACTTATTAACATGTTGTCTTTATATCTCAGGCAATTATAATCTTTCAGATCATTTTCAACAACATAATTTTTGTCTATAAGCAATTCCGGATATCCAATTCCTTCGCTAAACGATTTTTTGTATATATCTAAGAATATTTTGTGACTGATATTTTCATCTACTAAACTAGAAATTTCCGCTAAATATGAACTTTTTCCGTATATTGAGTTTATTAAGTAGAAGTTTGAGTTGTTTACTCTGTGTGCATTTTCGTTCATGAAACTGTAAAAATATGAGAAACAATCAATTATGCTGTCATTGTAGAGTAATACACTATCATCGGGGTTGCAGAATGTTATTGTGAAGTCATAACTGTTGAAATATCTATTTGAACGAATGTTCTGTGTGATAATTTTATTTAATTCTTGCTCGTTTCCTTCAATAACATTTTTTTTAAAATTATCGTCAACTTCAAGATCTTCTTCTACTTTTAATAAAAAATATTCTGTTAATATATCACTTTCATCTGCTAAATTATTTAATAATAAACGATTCTTTTCATTATTTCTAATATTCATTAAATATGATAAATTTAATGATATGAGTAATGAAATGATTATCATGTAAAGAATTTTGTAAATAAATTTTTGTTTTTCTTTGATAAATATGAACGATAGATAAGAAAAGTATATGAAGAAGAGTAGGTTAAAAAGGCAAGTAGATATAAGCGATAATTTTTCAAAATTATAAATTTGTCCGCTGGCAAATCCTAGGAACAAACAAATTAAAATGACAGGTAATTTTAAATATTCACGCAGAATTTTTATCATCGTGAATAATATTATTGTCGTACTAAATACTATAATTATTAATATTAATATTCCCGTTACGCTGTAAATATCCAAATTTAAGATATAGTATAATTCAAATGAAATCGAAGAGTTTGTAACAAGACCAAAAAATATTGTTGCCAACAGTTTTGCTAGTATTAACATGAAGAATGAAAGCAAAATACTAATAATAATTTTTTCTGTAGAATTTTTGGGACTTCTTATTTTAGATGATTTGAAGTTTTTAAAGAATAAGATTGATAGAGTAAAAGTTATCAAAGAATTTAATAATAAATCTGCTAGGGAAGAGTTTATCGTAGATTGTGCGAAAAGCGTGGGAGAAAAAAATTCGATATATTTTAATGAGTAAAAACTATCGTAATTAATCATTAAAAATCGAAGAATATTTATGATTATAAAGAAAATTAGGAAGTAAAGAAATCTATGCTTTTGCTGTTTTTTTATAAATAGTTGAAAAAACGAAAAGATTAAATAAAAGCCAATTATAACATTGATAATAATTAAGATATCTCGTAATGAAATTTCGTTTGTTATTAATAAAGTTTTTTGTGGCAGAGATAAATAAAATTTTTCGTTTTTGTTTTTTGTGGATATTTCTACGCTATTTTCTTGCGGGTCGGTAGTGAATGAAATTTCTTTTGACAAATGAAATTCTTTATTATAATTATAATCCAAATTATCGTTTTCGTAGGAATATTCTTTTTTTATTTGAAAAAGTGTAACAACAAGATAATTATTAATACTTTCATAATAACATAAATACCAGCCGTTATTGAGATTTATTAAATCATTTTCAAAAAAATTGCTAGTAGCTGAACTTGGTAGAGGAAAATTATTGTTGGTCCAATATTTTAAAATATTGTCTTTATAGATAAATATTCCAATATTTTTTTTTTCTAATTCATTAATTTTGTTTTCGTTACCGGCAATTGTCATCGGTATCGTTTGTG
>CAZBPT010000021.1:22334-36718 GCA_964493875.1 uncultured Bacteroidales bacterium
AATTTTTATTCCGAATGTAGTGATTATTTTTGATTTATCTAAAATACTGTAATTGGGTCTTTTGGCTTCAGATGGATATTCGTTGCTTAAAATTGGATTTACAATTACATTTTTGTTGGTTTTAAGTATATGATAAGCAAAATCGTACCATGAAGCCACGCCCAAATTTGAGAAATGATAAATTCCGCTATTCCATTTGTTATTTGTAAAATATTGTTCACAAATAGTTAGAATACATCTAGCTAAATCTCCTGCATATGTTGGAGTACCAATTTGATCGTACACAACAGAAATGTTATTTTTTGTCTTTGCCGCATTTAACATTGATAAAAGAAAATTCTTTCCATATTCGCTATAAAGCCAAGATGTTCTAATAATTATTGAGTCATTATTGGTATTGTTAACGGATAATTCACCTTCAAATTTGCTTTTCCCGTATATTGATACTGGATTTGTTTTATCGTTTTCGTTATATGGTAGATTTTTTTCTCCATCAAAAACATAGTCGGTAGAAATATGAATAAATTTTGCATTGTGTTTTGCTGCATTTGTTGCGATAAATCTTGCTGCGATAGAATTTATTAAATAGGCTTCTGCTTCATGGGTTTCAGCTAATTCAACGTTTGTATATGCTGCACAATTTACAATTATCTGAGGTTTTATTTTTTCAATAAAACTATCAATTTGCGAGTTATTGCAAATATCCAATTCTTCAATGTCTGTGAAAAATAATTCTATATCTTTATGTTTTAGGGATTCGTCTTTGATTTTTTTCCCTAATTGCCCATTTGCACCTGTGATTAATATTTTTTTCATTAGAAATTTATTTCGGCGTTATTAAATGTTTTATGTTTTTTATCTTTTTCGGAAATTATTTCTTTGCCTTTGGAAATTTTCCAGTCTATGTTTAGTATTTTGTCGTTATAAATTATTCCTCTTTCCGATTCTTTGTTATAAATATTGTCGCAAAAATATTGAAATATTGCGATTTCCGACAATACGGAGTATCCATGTGCAAATCCTCGGGGAATGAGAAATTGAAGTTTATTTTCTGCCGACAATTCTACTGCAAAATGCTTACCAAAACTTGATGAGTTTTTTCGTAAGTCAACAGCAACGTCTATTACTTTTCCTAAAACAACTCTTACTAATTTTGCTTGAGAATATGGAGCTAATTGATAATGTAGTCCTCTAATTACTCCATAACTTGATTGTGATTCGTTCTGTTGCAACGGTGTGAAGTTTATTCCACTTTCTATAAATTTTTTATTATTCCATGTTTCCATGAAATAACCTCTGTCGTCGGTGAAAATATCTTCTTTTATTATTATTAAATCCTGAATATCGGTTTTTATAATTTCCATATTAAAATTTTTATAAAGGAATATCCTCGTTTAGAATTTTTAATAAATATTGTCCGTATTGACTTTTTTCTAGTTTTTTTATTAGATTTATAAATTGATTTCTGTCAATAAATTGTTTTCTATATGCAATTTCTTCTATACAGGCGGCTTTTAGTCCTTGTCGAGCTTCTAGTGTTTCAATAAAGTTTGATGCTTGTAGTAAGCTCGAAGGTGTGCCTGTGTCGAGCCAAGCAAAACCTCTGCCCAATAGTTTTATTTGAAGTCGGTTTTCCTGTAAGTAGATGTTGTTGAGGTCTGTGATTTCTAATTCGCCACGTTTTGACGGTTTCAATTTTTTTGCTTTTTGTATTACATCGTTGCTGTAAAAGTATAGACCTGTTACTGCATAATTTGATTTTGGTTCGTTGGGTTTTTCTTCTATGGAAATAACATTTCCTTTTTCGTCAAATTCTGCAACGCCATAACGTTTTGGGTCGTTTACATAATAACCAAAAATTACAGCTCCGTCTTTAATTTTTACTGTTTCGGAAAGTATTTGAGATAAATTTTCGCCATAAAAAATATTATCTCCCAATACCAAGCAAACGTTGTCGTTTCCAATAAATTCTTCTCCAAGGATAAAAGCTTGTGCTAATCCGTCGGGAGAAGGTTGGATTTTATATTCAAATTTCATCCCCAAATCTGAACCGTCTCCTAGCAACTTTTTATATAAATTTATATCCTCTTC
Organism: uncultured Bacteroidales bacterium; assembly: GCA_964493875.1. GTDB lineage: Bacteria > Bacteroidota > Bacteroidia > Bacteroidales > ML635J-15 > Bact-19. The sequence goes on from CAZBPT010000021.1 coordinate 24,426, forward strand.
AGTTGAAATTATTAATACTTCTCTAATATTGGCAAGCATTAACACTGAAAGCGGATAATAAATCATCGGCTTATCATATATAGGGATTATTTGTTTTGAAATACTTATCGTAATAGGATAGAGGCGAGTTCCTGATCCGCCGGCTAATATTATTCCTTTCATATCTTTTTTTACAAAAGTAACGAAAAAAGATATTATTTTATAAAAAAAACTTACTTTTTATAAAGTTACGGCTTTCTTTTTTGCGTCAAAAGATATAGAAAGCGAGAATACGTTTGAGTAAAGAGAAACACCCTGGTTCCCAATATTTGTCAAAGCGTAGTCTAGAGTAAACCATTTGTATCTCAATCCTACGCCAATACTTGGTTCGCAAGAAATATGTTTCTTATTGTCGAAATCTGGAATTGACTGAAAATTATTTACGCCGGCTCTTACAAAAATTGTTTTTCTATATGATAATTCTAAACCAAAGGCCGGGTCAATACTAATGACATTAGTTTTTATAAGTGCATTACGTTTACCATCAGTTGTTATTGGCAGACATAATTCCGGCGATATGTAAAAGATGTTTTTGATGTTAAATTCGTAATTTACACCTAATAATAATTTTGGTAAGGTAATTTCAAGCCCATTTTCTGGAACAACATTGCCGGTTGCTTCAAAAGTTTCTTGCAATGATTCTTTGTTAAAATTCCATGCGTTAAAAGTACTTGTGATATCTTTGAAATTAGCTGCGAATTTCCAATTTTTGTATAAGTATTTGGCGCCAATGTCAATTCCAAAACCCCAAGCAGAAGCAAAATCGCCTGCCTTACGGTGAATTACTTTTACATTTCCACCTACCGATAATCCTTCAACGAGAATATTTCTTGAATAGGAGCCTAAAAAAGCATAATCGCCCGTTGAAAAAGAGGATATTCTGTCGTAATGAATGTTTCCATCGCTATCAAAAAGGTCTAGAGTATTTGGAATGTCGTCAACACCAAATCGTATCATCGATAATGAAACTGCAGATTTTGAGTCAATTTTATAATTTATACTCATAAAATCATATTTTGCCATTCCTGCAAAATATTCTGAGTGCATTAATACAATATTAAATCTATTTTCGATTCCAACAAGTGCGGCAGGATTCCAATATACTGCTGTGGCATCGGAAACAGTAGCAACAGTACTGTTGCCCATTGCCAATGCACGAGCTCCAACTCCTATGGATAAAAATTCATTACTGTATTTTGTCGCTATCTGTGTTTTCCCGATATAAGAAAGCAATAAAAACAATATTATTATTAATAATTTACTTTTCAAGTCTTTTTTTGTAAAAATAACGGAATTTTTTCAATAATAATATTATTTTTGTAAAAAAAATATGAGAAGAGTAATTAAGGCTATTCCAAGTTTTATCACATCAATTAATTTGCTTTGTGGTGCTGCCGCTTCAATTTTCGCTATTCAAGGGGAAATAATGATAGCTATATTGTTGATTTTACTCGGCGCTTTCTTTGATTTCTTTGATGGTTTTTTTGCTAGATTGTTAAAAGCAAGTTCCGAATTTGGCGTTCAGATGGATTCTCTTGCCGATTTAATTAGTTTTGGTTTTGCCCCAACTGCTTTGCTTTATCATTTGATAGACAAAACGACAGATATTCCTTATTTTGCTTTTATATCATTAATTATCGTGGCTTTTTCTGCTTTACGTTTGGCAAAATTTAATATAGATACAGAACAAAGTACAGAATTTAGAGGATTGCCAACTCCTGCTTCGGCACTATTTATTATTTCTATTGCTGCTTATTGCGAAAAAAATGCAGGAACAGGAATGTATATTTTCTTGACAAATGAAATTGTGATATCGATTATTATTGTTGCTTTAGCTGCTTTAATGGTTTCTAGAATTAAATTAATGTCGCTAAAAATCAAAAAATTCAAATTTTCTTCATTTGTTTTTCAAATAATATTAATAATATCTGCTATATTTTTAATTATATTTTTTAAATATTTAGGAATTGGTCTTATCATAATATTATATATAATTTTATCGATAATAAGAAATATTGTAAACAAAAATAATAATAATAATAAAAATGAAATACGTAGTACAAATTAACATAATGCCACAAAAAGCATTATTGGATCCGCAAGGAAAAGCAGTTTTAAATAGTGCAAAAAAAAATGGTTTTAACGAAGTGAATGATGTTAGAATCGGTAAAAACATTGAAGTTGAAATCGAAGCAGATTCAAAAGAAACTTTGGTTACAATCGTAGATAACCTTTGCCAAAAAATATTGGTAAATCCCATCATAGAATTTTATACTTTTACGATTTTATAGTTTAAAAAAAGACAATTCTTTTTTTATAAAAAAAACTTGTAAAATTCAAAAATAAATTTTACTTTTGTAAAGTTATACGGTGGATGTAGCTCAGTTGGTTAGAGTGCCGGATTGTGGTTCCGATGGTCGTGGGTTCGAATCCCATCTTCCACCCCAAAAAAGTAAGTGAGAATTCCTCATTTACTTTTTTTTTACAACATTGCAATTTTTTTCAAACAATGCTTTGATATTTTTTGAGAGCCCTCTTAAGTTAAAGAACTGATTATGAATTTTTTGAAAATAATACCGATTATTTAAAAATAAAAACTAATAAAAGATATTTATTTCTGTAATGATAATTGATAAAAAAGGGGAATGTCTTTTTTTAAACATTCCCCTTTTTAAAAATTGTATATCAAAATTACATATCATTGTCATTTACCATAAGTGGCATTATCAACATAGTGATATCTTCATTTTCATTTTCCACTTCTTCTGGAACTATTAGTGTAGCTCTTGAAGGAGAAGAGAATTTCATAATAACATTATGTGAATTAATTATTTTAAGTATCTCAGCCAAATTGCTTGATTTGAACCCGATTTTAAAAGGATCACCTTGATATTCACAATTAATTTTTTCGTGACCGCTCATTTTGTAGTCAAAATCTTGACCAAGAATTTCCAATAAATTTTCAGAAGCAGAGAGGACGATAAGTTCTGTTCCTTTATTTGTAAGAGAACCAACACTGTAACAACTGTTTAATAATGAGTAAGTGTCAACTTTTAAAACGTATGGGTGATCTTTAGGAATAGCTTGATTATAGTTAGGGAAAGTGCCTTCTCTAAATCTGCAAATGAAAGTGCAATAATCGAATTGGATATGAGCATTTCGAGAATCGAATTGGATTTTTATGGAATTTTGTGATTTTTTTATTGTGTTTTTTAAGAACTCGCAAGATTTTTTAGATAAAATAAAAGAAGATTCTTCGTCGAAACTTAGCTCGTTACGATGATATTTAGCCAAACGGTGAGAGTCGGTTGCAACAAAGGTAATTCCGTCTTGTTTGCATTCAACAAGTACACCAATCATCATAGGTCTAAATTCGTCATTTGAAGCAGCATATAGAGTATAGTTAATACCAGATAGAAGTATTTCGCCAGAAAGTTCTATTTCTTTTTTTTCATCTTCTTTTAACTTTGGAACTTCCGGAAAGGTATCAACTTCGTAGAGACTGAAACTACCTGAACCATTTGATTTCCTAATGCAAACTTGATTACTATTGAAATCTAAATCAAAAGTAATTGGTTGTGCATCAATAGTTTTTGCCCAATTTAGCAAAGAACTTGAATCAAGAGCGAAAATTATTTCTTCTCCATCTCTTTTTTCAGATTCTAATATTTTAACGGAAGTTGTAAAAGTATTATCCAAATCGCTGGCGGTAATAAAAAGTCTGTCTTCAGTTATTTCAAATTTAAAGCATTCTAATATTGTTAGATTACTTTTTGATGTTATCACTTTATTTGCCAATTGTATTTGCTCAAATAATTCTTTACTATCTACTATAAATTTCATATACGTATTTATTAAATTATAAAATTAAACATTTTTTTTAAAATAAAAAAATAATTTTTATTTTTTATCAAAGTCGGTTAATGCAAAACATATTGCATCGAAAATATAATATTGAATGAGTACAACTTCTTCTTTATCACCCTTTTTGATAACGCCATATAAGTTATCAACGTCCCATTCAAAGACGTTACCAGCATTATCCATTAGATTACCGACATTTTTTCTTTTGTAAGTTGTGAATGTAGTTTTTTCGTTTTTATTATCGGTAATTTCAAATCTATTTAGAATAGGTTCTTTTGAGAGGCTATCTAGTTTCTGTTTTTGAATTTTACTGTCTAAAAATGCCTCAAACCCTACATATTTTACTCTATGAAGCAATTCTTTGACTCTCAATGTGTCTATATCAAAATCAACTTTTTTATTATTTACGTCCAATATTTTAAAATCTTCATTATTGTTGATTTCAATAGTAAAAGTTGCTTCAGGGTTTTTAGGATAAGTTATATTTATTTTTTTGATGTTGTTTTTGGAGTAATTAAAAACAATTTTTTCTCTCCATTCTTCAAGAATAGGAAGGAAACGTATTGATAGGAATCCGGAAAACCCTGGAATATTCACAGCGAATGGTTTTTCAGAGCCTTCGAGAATCATATATGTATTCATCGATTGAGAGTCGTCTTTGCCTACAAAAAAAGTTTTTGTAAGTTCATTGTTTTGATAAATTTCTACTTTCGTACCAAAAGTAGAAATATCTTTCATTATGTTAGCATATTTTGTTTCGGCAACCGGAGCAGCAATTTCAAGATTTTTAATGGTTTCAAGAAGAATGTTTAAAAAATCCTTTCTGGCAATATATTTGTTATTTAAACTCCAATAACCATCTTCCCTTTTCAATGTAACTGTGTTGTTGTTCATGTCGGCAAGGAAAATTTTTGTAATTGAAGCTGTGTCTTCAACAGAAAAGTCCCGTAATACGTTTTTTTGTTCTTTTTTACTTTGTGAAAAAATGCTTATCAAGACTATGGCAAGAATAATTGCCGCTAAGATTATTACTAATATTATATTTTTTTTATTCATTGATGTAGTATTAATTGTTATATTCAAATTTTTCGACTTCTAATCCAATATCCATAATTCCTGAAATTGTATCGGATCTCATGAGATGATTTACAACGAAGTAATAATTCCCTGGTTCAGTAAAGATTTTATTATCTTGAATTATCCATTGATGTTTATAATCCCAAATATCACCAAGTCCATCTCCAATCCAACGTCCGTTATCTTCTGCCAAAATACATTCTACTGTGTCTACAATATTTGATGTTAGGTTTGGTTTTATTATTTTTACTGTAAGCCAAATGTTTTTGTAAGGGAAAAAATTTGCGTGACGAATATTCAGAAAAATATTATAAGGACAAGAGGTATCTTCAATGTTGCAACAAAATTCCAGGCTTTTATTTTGCGTCCATACATAATTATCAATTTCTTGATATTCGTTATAAACCACATTTCTGTTACAAGAAGATAGCATTGCTAAAAATATAAAACAAATAGCAAAGAATGTAATATTATTTTTTATTTTCATTTTCATTGTTATTATTGCTGCTAATGTTGTTATTAATTGGTTTTTTCTTTTTTTTCTTTTTAACTTTTTTGCTTTCTGTAAATCTTTGAATATTATTGTCGTTAAGGTTATTTTCAAAATCTAATTTAGGAGTAGTAGCAGCTTGTTTTTTGTTTTCAAAGATATTGTCTGGGTATATAGATTTTTTGTTCAGTTCAATAATTTCTTTAACCTTGTCAATTTCCAAGCATTGAATTATTGAGATTCCGTTATTTTTATACTCAAAGTACATTAATTTTTTAAAGATGTCGTTTTTAATATGTGACGCTTCACCTTGTGCCGTAAAGATTTTTGTAACATTTTTGGGGAAATTTTGTCTTGCTTCCAAATATGTTTCTAATTCGTTATTGAGGCAACATTTTAATTTGCTACATTGACCTGTTAATTTTTGCGGATTAAGAGAAAGTTCCTGGAATCTTGCCGAGTTTGTAGAAACGCTTTTAAAGTCTGTAATCCACGTTGTACAACATAGTTCGCGACCGCAAGCACCAATCCCGCCAACTCTGCCAGCTTCTTGACGAGCACCGATTTGTTTCATCTCGATTTTAATTTTAAAAGTTTCTGCCAATCTTTTAATTAATTTTCGGAAATCCACTCTTTCTTCTGCGATATAATAAAAAATTGCTTTACTTTTATCTCCTTGAAATTCTACATCGCTGAGTTTCATGTTTAGTTCAAGTTCTTCGGCAATCATTCTTGTTTTAATCAAGTAAGGATATTCTAATTCTATTCCTTCTTTCCATTTTTCAATATCTGAAGTTCTGGCCTTTCTGTATATTTTTTTTACTTCGCTTAAAGATTTTGGATAGCGTTTTTTTGCTTGCATAAGGGCCACAAGACCAACAGCAGAAACAATACCCACATCGTTTCCGGAATTGGCTTCAACTGCAACAATATCGCCAACATTAAGATTAAGATTGGAATCGTTTTCATAAATATCCTTTCTTGTGTTTTTAAACCTTACTTCGACGTAACGTTTTTGAGCGTTGGGGTCTTGCAAAGTTTCAACCCAATTTTGCGTAAACAATTTGCAGCAAGAACTTATTGAAGATGGAGATACACAACTTTTGTTTTGTTTCTCTTCTTCGTATCCTCTTTCGTATTTTATATCATTTATGTCTTGTTTCATTATTCTTTATTTAGAATTTTCATTAATTGAACAGTAATATCAAAAAAAATAATTTTTGCATTTCCTGATCTTTCTATGTAATAGTAATTATCGTTTAAAAGCTTATTTATTAAAATAATATTCGAACCGATTTTTACTTTGATATTTTTTGTTATTTCGTATTTTTCTTTTTCGTTTATAAAGACGATACTTGATTTAATTGATGAAATGAATAGTTTTCTGAAATAATTTAAACTAAAAAGAATGAAAGCTTTTTGTTCTTCTTTACTCAATTTTGATATTTCATCTACCCAAGTCAAAGCCTTGATAAAATTTTTTTCTTGAACAATAGACATCTGTTCATAAAATTTTTCTTTATATAGCGTGTTTGTATCCAAGTCAAGGAGCATTTCTTCGGCTTCTATAACACTTCCATTGCAAGTTGCTATTATGTTGTCGGCTAATTCATCACTAATGTTATGTTTTGTAATTATATAGTCTTTCAGTATGTCTGTTTCTATTCCTAATATTTTTAGTGGTTGCGACCTTGAAACAATAGTAGAAATAATTTTTCCTCTGTTATTGCTTACGAGAAAAAAAATAGTTTTTTCGGGAGGTTCTTCTAATATTTTTAATAGTTTATTTGGCGTTTCTTCGTTCATAAGTTCCGGCAACCAAATTATCATAATTTTGTAGTCGGATTCATAAGGTTTTGAAGATAGTTTGTTGATAATATTTGTTGCTTCTTCAACTCTGATAAGCCCTTGTGCTTCTTTTCCTGTTTTTTCCTGTAAATAATTTATCCACGATGAATAAGAGAAAAAAGGATTATCTAAGAAAAACTCTCTCCAATAATTAAGGAAAGCATCGCTACTTCTTTCTGTAACAGGAAAAGCAAAATGCAAATCCGGATGTATTAGTCTTTCGTACTTTTTGCAGCTAGGACAAACGCCACAACTGTCGGTTTCGCTTTTATTGCTACAAGATAAATACTGACCCATTGCCAGTGCCAATTGTAATTTCCCTATTCCCGGAGTTCCGTATATTAGGTATGCGTGACTTATACGATTCATTTTATAATCGTTAAGAAATTTTTCAATTACTAGTTTATGACCAACAATATTTTTAAAACGCATAGATAATTAACTTACAAATGTAAGAAAAATTATGATTCTTTTGAAATTTAATATGATAATCGTTGTAATATTTTTTTGTTTTTTTCAAAAAATACTTATTACATCAAAATTTATTATTCTATGATGTGAAATAAATTCTTTTTATGCGTTGAGAGATACCTGTGATAATTTCGTAAGGAATGGTATTTAATTTTTTAGCCATTTCGCATACCGAGTTTTTGTATCCGAAAATAACTACTTCATCTCCTTCTTTTGCTTCGATGTCAGAAATGTCAACCATACACATATCCATACAGACGTTGCCAATGGTATAAGCTTTTTTGTTGTTAATTATAAAGAACCAATTTCCATTTCCTAATCTGCGGTCAAACCCATCTGCATAACCAACGGGAATAGTTGCAATTCGTGATTTTTTCTTAACTTTTCCTGAACGAGAGTAGCTGATAGTTTCGTTTTTATCCACGATGTGAATTTGAGAAATTATTGATTTAAATTCGCTCACGGCTTTAATTTCGTCGCTGATTTCTGGAATTAAGCCATACATTCCTATTCCTAAACGAACCATATCGAATTGGTATTCTGGGAAGTTTATAATGCCAGCACTATTAAGAATATGTCGAGTGGGAGAGTAGCCAATCCCGCTTTTAATAATATCGTAGAATTTTTGATAACGTTTTACTTGCAGTTTTGAAAAGTCATTGAATTTTTTATCATCGCTACCAACCAAATGAGAAAAAACCGAAGCAACTTTAACTGCTTTTGTATCTTTTAGTATTTCTGTAAGTTCTTTTATATTGGAATCATCAAAGCCAAGACGGTGCATTCCGGTATCTGTTTTTATGTGTATAGGATAATCCGAAATATTTTCTTTATTAAGTTCGTTGATAAAACTTTTTAAAATTGACAAAGAGTAAATTGATGGTTCCAATTTGTTGGCAATCATCGATTTTATTGATGTTGTTGCCGAATTCATTACCATAATCGAACTTTTAATGCCTTTGTCGCGTAGTTCTATGCCTTCATCTGCAAAAGCAACAGCAAGATATGCTACAGGATAATTTTCCAAAAGTTTTGAAATTTCAAAATAACCATTTCCGTATGAAAAGGCTTTTACCAATGCCATTATTTTGGTATTGGGATTTATCTTGCTCTTAAAAAAATCTATATTACGTTGTATTAAAGTTAAATCAACTTCAATTTTGGAATCATGATATTTAGTTTGAATTTCTTTAGCAATAATATCGAAATCGGAATGTTCATCTCCTTTAAGTAATATCGCATAGTTATAAAATTCATCGTGCTTAAATTCATTTAAAAATTCATTGATATCAGAAAAAATATTGTTTTGAATTGATATTTTTTCTTTTTCCCAAGATTTTCCTATTCCAACAAAAAAATCGATATTATTTTTTTTGAGTAATTTATTTATTTCATCAATGAAGGTAATTGATATAGTATTTTGTGAACCTATTTCCGAAAGTATCAATAGAGTTTTTCTGTTTAGTTTTTTTTGTTTTAGTAAATCTATTGATTTTTCAATTGAAGAAATGTCGTAATTCCCGATATCTACAAGTAAAATTCCGTTTCTGTATGCATCAATAACCTCGAGTCGCTTTTCTGTTTTTATTACTGGGAGACTAGAAAACCTTGATAATAATCGTTTGTCAATTTTATATTTCAGTGCAATTAAGGTACAAAAACAGATTACAGAAAATTCTATAGAATTATTGTCAGAGAATGAAAGTTCGTATTTGTAATTTTTATTTTTGTACTGAAGTTCAATTTTTGTATAAGAATTATCTTTGTCGGGGAAATCTATTTTGTTGATATTTATTAATCCTTTTTTGAATTTCGACCAACTGATTTTTTGAGCCTGTGTTTTATTTTGAATGATAGAAGATATGTTATCGTTATCAATATTGTAAATAATATTTTCAGCAATTTTGAAAATATTAATACTTTCTTCTAATCGTTGACTCGGAGATGAAAAATTTTCTTCAAAACTTTTAGAAAAATTGGTAATGATACCTATAGTAGGAGTAATAGTATTAAGAAAATTATTTAATTCGCCGGGGTAAGTTACTTCATTTTCAAAAATTGCAATTTTTTTGTTGTTGGCGTAATTAATAATATTTATGCGTTGTCCTGAAATAAGTAAATTCTCATTTTCTTTGATAGTATTATCTTGGAGTAACCAATTTAGCCATTCTTTAATAATATTTTTTCCATAAGAACCTGAAACTCCAATTATTTCAGAAAAATCGTATTTGTTAGAGGGCATTGTTAATTTTAACGAATGATAAATTTTGTAGATTTAGAGTATTCTTCAGAAAGGATGAGTCTTAGAGTATAAACTCCACCACGAAGTGAAGATGTATTTATGTCGTAACTATCTCCATAAATAGTACCTTTTAGAACAATATTTCCAATATTATCAAAAATTACATAAGTAATGTCATTGGCTTCATATTGTTCAATTTCTACTGTCAAGTAGGTTTTTGCAGGATTTGGGAATACTGAAAAAACGAAATCCGATGAGGTTTCTAGAGGAGGTCTTTCATTATCTCTGATTGTAAGATTTAATATAGTTTTTTCGCAATTTGTGCTGTCAAATCTTTCAAAAGTGAAAGTGCCTACTGTGTCAGTATCAAAAATATCAAATCCGTTATCTGTGTATCTTTGTTGTCTGGTAATGGTTTCGTTTATTACATTTTCAATAACATCATTTACTGTAACATTAACATGTACAGTGCTGTCGCAAGAGAGACTTGAGCTAAATGTTTTAGAATAAGTTCCAGCTTCAGTTATTAATGTACCTTCAAAATCGTAAGCAGATCCATCGCAAATACTTACGTTAAAAGTATTTTCATATGTTTCATTAATTGTTAGATTTAAATTAAAAACAGAATCGCAACCAGAACCTGAAGTTATGGAATAAGAGTGGAACCCACTTTCTGATGTATTAAAACCGTTTTCAGTATAAGTTTCGCCTTCGCATATTGAAGCGTTAAAATTAAATATATAACTATCTCCTACTGCCAAATTTAAGTTTATTGTACTATCACAACCTTTATCTGTTGTAAGAATATGTTGGTAACTTCCTTCTTCTGTTAATTGTGTTCCAAAAAAATCGTAAGATTGTCCTGAACAAATTTGAACATCATTAGTAATGTTATATTGTGGATAAACAGAAAGACTGAGATTTGTAACTTGTGAACAACCATCTCCGGTAGGTACACTAATGCTTTCGTTATATGTTCCGGGATTGTTATAAACATCTAAATTAAATCCGTTTTGAGTATAATTTTGTCCTTGACAGATATTGTCAGCAATATTTATATCTTCATTTGTAAGAGTGAAATTTATTGTAATAGTTTTAGAGTTATCTCCATTTGTAATTGTTATTGTAGCTGTATGATTGTTTGCTTCAGTAGCTTGGTCAACAGTAACAACAGCACCAACGGAAGTAGCTATTGCAGTAACATTGAGAGGCGTACCACAAGGTCGTTCTATAGAGTAACTTTCGATGCTTGGGTTGAAGCCTTCGATTCTTTCTCCGTTTAATTTTATGTCGGCAGCTATACAATTATAAATAAATTGAAAATCGTCAACATATAAAACGTCGTTACCGGAGCCTTGCCCTCCAACGTTGTTTGTGGTGGCGTTCATCATAATATATTTTGGAATTGTTGCTGGATATCCATCATAAATAAAAGGAACGGAATATCTTGTCCAAGTGTTAGCATTTGGTGGAAGTAATATAAATGCACCATCTGATGTTACAGTAGTGCCAACAACGTGACTTCCTGCGTTTGCATCGCTGGTTTGCGGGTCGCGATAGTCGTAGTCATCATGAATAATGGCATTTATACGTGCATGACCTGTGCAACTTGATTTCGCCCAGAAAACAAGTGAATCCGGTTTACCATTGAATGGGTGACAAAAATCGGGGTTAGAACGTGTAGTAATATTGTAATTTTGACTGCTTGTCGGAGTCATGCTACCCATGTGCATTCTTCCTGCGGTTACTGCACCGTTAGCAATTACTCCTAAAACAGATCTTGCCCAAATTTTTATTGAGTATTGTCCTGTGCTGCCAGGACGAATGTCGGTAGATTTATCTACTTGTTGGTTTTGTGCCAATGAACCTCCGATTGATATTGTAACTTCGGCTGTCATAAAACTATTCCAACCATGTGGTTCAATGTTTTCTCCAGAACCATCCCAAGTTTCACAATCTCCGTTAACATGTTGGTAAATTTGTGAATGTACATTTGGGGAAAAAATAAATAAAAAAATTGTTAAAAATAATAGATTATTTTTCATAGGTAATTTTTTACAAAGTTAATTATTTTTTTTTTCTTTTTTCAAATTTTTTACATTTTTTCATATTTCTTCGTAATACAGTAAAGCCAAACTCCTTTATTTTCAATGGAAATAGGCTTGTTTTATCGACCTTATAAAAATGTGCAAAAATCGCAAAATTTTACAATATTTGTCTGAAAATTATACCTTATTTTATTCTTTTACAAATTTTGTTGTT
>CAZBPT010000022.1:0-2641 GCA_964493875.1 uncultured Bacteroidales bacterium
TTTCTAAAATCATCTTCTATTTGCCAAACAGTACGTTCTCTTTCATCTTTTTTGTTTAATCTTATACGGAAGTTAATAATATTGGAACTGGAAGTACTAAAAAGAGAAGAAATACTTGATTCATCTTCAACACCTGCTGAATATTGGAATATTCTTGTTTCAGGATAACGTTCCTTAACAATTTGTTCGATTTGTTTAGCAATACGTGTAGATTCTTCAACTCTAATACCCGGTTGTAATTTTACTGTTGCAGAAACCTGACCTTGGTCGGCTTCCGGCATGAATTCCGTTCCGATTTTAGTAATGAGAAACATTGAAGATGCAAATATTAAAAGAGATATTATTAATGTTACTGCTTTATGATTAAGAACCCAAGAAATAAGTCGTCCGTACAAAGCATCAAGTTTATCAAGTAATGGTTTTATTGTTCTATCCCAACTTATTCTACGTTTTGATGGCGGACGAAGTCTCAAAAGTTTTGAGCTTAACATCGGTGTAAGAGAAATAGCACAAATCGTAGAAGTTACTATTGTTATTGTTACAATCCAACCTAACTGTTTAAATAGAACGCCGGTCATACCTGAAACCATTGTTAATGGTAAGAATACAGCAACGATAACTAATGTTGTTACAATAACAGCAAGCCAAACTTCATTGGTCGCATAAATTGCAGCTTCACGCGGACTTGAACCTCTTTCAATATGGTGAGTGATATTTTCCAACACAACAATAGCATCATCTACTACCATACCAATAGCTATTGATAGCGAGATTAATGAAATCATATTGATAGAACCTCCTGTAACACCCAAGAAAATAAACGCGGTGATCAATGATATTGGTATAGTAAGGCAGATAATAAAAGTAGCACGCCAACGGCCCAAGAAAAGTAATACAATTAGAACAACAAAAGCCAACGCATAATACAAAGTTTCCATAAGGTTATTTACGGCATTGTCAATAAAATCGGAAGAGTCGTAAATTAAATTGAATTTAATATCGGGAGGCAAAGATTTTTGTATATTTGCCAATTCTTCACGAACATTTTTAGCTACTCCAACAGTATTTGCTCCAGATTGTTTTTGAATAGTCATGGTGATACTTTTTTGTCCCATCACCGAATTGTCGATTGTCATATCTTTGATAGTATCTTTTACATCGGCAAGGTCACACAATTTTATTTCTTGTCCGTTGAAACTACCTAAAATAATATTTTTAATTTGATCAGAGCGTTTGAATTGTCCTTCAATTTTTAAGTTATAATCTATTAAACCTGTTTTAATTTTTCCAGAAGGAACATTGATATTTTCAGCAGCAATCATTCCTCCCAATTGCTCTAAGGTAATATTAAGAGCTTCTAGTTTTACAGGATCAACTTCCACATAAATTCTACGCGTTGGCAAGCCGCTTAACCCAACAGAACCAATTCCATCGATACGATTAAGATAATTAACTACTTTATCGTTTATGGTTTTTTCAATACCTTCATAACTTTCATTAGAAGTAATTGAATACATCATAATTGGCATTAAGCTAGAATTAAATTTGTAAATAACAGGAGTCTCAACATCATCCGGAAGACTTTGCTTTATAAATTCCAGCGAATTTCGTATGTCGTTTGCCGCCTCATCAAGGTTCGTCCCCCATTCAAATTCCAGAGTAACTACAGATAAGTTATCTTGTGATTTTGATGTGATTTCTTTTAAATTATCAACAGAGTTGAGGGAATTCTCAATTATTTTTGAAACATTTGTTTCTATTTCACTTGCATTTGCCCCAGGATAAACGGTCATTACCGAAATTGCAGGTAACTCCATTTCTGGATACATATCCACAGGCAGTTTTGTGAGAGAATATAAACCAAAAACTATGATAGCCAAAAAGACCATCATCGTTGTAATAGGATTTTTAACAGCACTTTTGTATATACTCATTTTCTTTTATATATTTTCGCAAATTTAAAATTTAATTTACAGATTTATTTTTAATTTCGTTAAATTGATGTTTTTTTCAGATAAATATTAAAAAAGAAAAGTAGTTTTTTGAACTACTTTTCTTAAAATATCATTAATATTGACTAATTAATTATTGAAAATTTTACAATATAATTTTGTTCCTTTGAATTTATTCTAAGATAATAAATACCGTTATTCAGTTGTTGTGATGTAATTTCTGATAATTTCAAAAGTGAATTATCTTCAATATTTATTTTTTTTGTAGCTATTTGTTCTCCTAAAATATTTATTAAAGAAACAGTAGCATTATTATCACTAACATTGGTAAATTGGAATTGCAAGTCTTCACAAGAAGAAGGATTAGGAAATGCAATAATGTTATTGTTTGTCAAATAGCTTGAAACATCAGAAGTAAAGGCGTTATATTGCATAGCAAAGCCTTCTTCTGAACTTGAGGCTCCGGATTGAAACCAAACTAAGAGTGTATCTGCTACTGCTGTATAAGTACCTTCAGGTGGATTTGAATTTCTAAAAGTATATAATAGATTTGAAGCTTCTGTGGTTTCTAAAGATTTATAAATTCTCAATCTGTCGCTTGAAGAAGTATAAAAGTTAAAGTTGTCAAAAGAGAAAGAAATTCTGTTGCAATCTGAAGGAGCAATTACCCATCTGCAATTTAAACTATT
>CAZBPT010000022.1:2741-31123 GCA_964493875.1 uncultured Bacteroidales bacterium
GTTTGGTTTTATCCCGATAACAATAGAATTATAATATGTAAAATTCAATTCTTCTCCTCCTGTAGTTGCAGAAGAAATAAGGTTGTCTAATGTACAAAAATTATTTCCACCGTAAGGACCCCAACCCCAATTCATGTGGAAGAAATCTCCTTCTGTTCTTTCTTGATAGCCATCACACACCCAAGCATGTCCTGAATAAGATCCACCAACATTTGCAAATCCATCATATATTATAGGACGATTGGCATCAATTTCAGTTTTTAATAATGATATCCAAACAGCATCAGAAAGAGAAGCACGATCGCGACTTTGTGCGGAATATTTAAAATATTGAGTCAATGGTAAAGAACAACTTGTAGTAGAACCCGAACCTTCATTATCCCATTGCATTCTAAGAGAAACACCAAGATGATATAATAATTTTGCAAGTTCATCATTTTCTTGTGTTCCAACATCAGGAATTGCTCCCCAATCGTAAGTCTGATTTGCAAAATTTATTGTAATATTAGGGAAACCGCCATTCCAATAAGAAGTATGTGTATAAGAACCCACTCCTTGAGAAGGCCAATTCCAATATTTCATTACCATACCCATTGCTGTTGCCACACAGCCCACAGGAGTTCTTTCTTCATTTTTTATCGGACACATAGCGTTATATGGTTCCATCTGATTCCAAGAAATATCTCCCAACAAAACCGGTGAAGAATAAGTTGTTTCCTTACTTTCATTAATCGGAGAATAATTTCTTAATTTTTCCCAACGTGGAGCAACATTGTCATTTGATACAACATCATTCTTTTGGACATAAGAAATTGCTTCACTATAATAATCATAAAGTAATTTTTGCTGGATTGGTATGTTATTTATATCAAATTTTCCGGAAGTAGAAAATGCCAATATCGGAGTAATGGCATCGTCTGAAGAAACTATTATATAACCCTTATTATCAGCAACATCAAAAACGTAAAAAGCAAATTCGGATTGTATTTCCGGATTATACGCCAAAGACAATTTTATGTTGTCATAGTTTTTTTGCATATTTTCTCGTTCTGAGTAATGGTTTTTTGCTATTTGTTTGGCATTTTCTAAAGAAACTTTTTTTCCGTAAGCAGAAAAAATAAAAGTTGCACAGAAAAGCAGCATTATTATTTTTTTCATTTTTTTGTTTTTTTAATTTAGGATTACAAAGATACAATATTATAAACAAATATTCAAAAAAAATTAAGATAATGATTTATTTGAATACGAATTAGTTAAGTAATAATCAAAATTGAGAGAAGAGGAGAAAAAGCTAATAAAAAATTATTTATCAATATCTATTAATTTATAATTTTTATTTCCTAATCCCATTTTTTCGGCATAATCAATTTGATGTTTTCCGCTAACGGAATTTACTTTTAAAAATGCATCTTCACATTTATAGGTTTTATCCACCAAATCGTGAGCTGCCACTTCAATGGCCACAATGTCACTAGAAAGCAAAATGCCAATATTTTGGACAAAAGGTTCTTTAGGATTTCCAGAACAATCGCAACTTGGTGATACGTTAATGATAATATCAAAATAAATATTATTTTTAGCTTCAATCACAGGTTTTGCATATTCTACAAGACCTTCCATGAAACGTGTTGTTTGTTCATTGTCATCGGGTTTAATAATAGCCGATTGGTGACATGTAGAAATACATTTTCCACAACCAATACATTTTGTTTTGTCGATAACCGGGCCATCATCAGTAATAGTAATTGCATTCGCCGGGCAATCAGCAACACAGGCATTACAACGTGTACATTTACCTTTCTGTGTTTTGGGGAAATCATCAAAGTGCATGGCTCTTTTTCCGACAGGAGTTGCCATACCCATAGAAGCATTTTTTATACAGCCACCAAAACCTGATCTCCCATGACCTTTAAAATGAGTAAAATAAATAATAGTTTCATATTTTTCAAGATTTTTTCCAATCAAAGCTGTATCAAAATGTTTTCCGTTTTTAATAGGCATTTCCCAAGTTCCAGCTTCGTCCAAAATATCTATTGGAGCAAAAGTAAAACCGTGATCACGAGCTAATTCTATATGCGTATCGGTTTCGGAACGTCGGCCTTTATAAGCAACGTTTGTTTCAATAAGACTAGCACTCAACTTTTCACACAAAGGTTTAACCATTGATGCGGGTACAAAGTATTCATTACCATCTTCTCCAAAATGAACTTTTATTCCTACATTACCTTTAACACTGTCTTTCAAATATTCAAAAATTTTCATTACTCCTTCAGGAGAAATATCTTTTGTAAAATATACAATGCTCTGTTTTTCTTCGTAGTCTTGATTGTCCGTTTTTGAATTTGATTTGCAAGATATCGAAATTATTCCGATAATTATGAACATAAAAAATTTGAAATTTTTCATAAATAAATTAAATACAAATATAATAATAAAAAAATAAATCTGGAAATATTGTTGTTTTTTTCAAAAAAAATATTTGTAAAAAGATAAAAATGATATATATTTGTGGTTTATAATTCAATGCCGATATGACAAAAATTTCGAGTTCATTTAAAAACATGGTTTTGGTCTTAACGCTTGTTTCTTTAGTTACTTCCGCAGGTATTTCAGGAGTATATGTACTTACTAGAGAAAAGATTCAAGCTGTTGCAGAAGAAAAGATTAATGATGCAGTAAGTGTCGTTATCCCTAATTCAAAAAATTGCGAAATTATTAAAGACACTATTCCTTCTTTTGATGACAGCACAAAATTTCTTTACTTTTATACAGTAATAAAAGAAGGAAAAACAATTGGTACTGCAGTTCAAACATATTCTAATAATGGATTTGGAGGAGAGTTAAAGGTCATGGTTGGTTTTGATTCATTAGGAATAATTATTAATTCTGATGTTATTGAACATCATGAAACCCCGGGGCTCGGAAATAAAACAGCTACTGATTGGAATAAGCAATTTGCCGGTAAAAATCCTCAATCACCAAGTTTTAAGGTTATCAAAGCCGGAGAAAAAAAAGAAGGAGATAACATAGATGCAATAACTGCAGCAACAATATCTTCCAGAGCATATACAGAAGCAATAAAAAGAGCATCGGATGCATATTTACAATTTATTGAATTGAAAGGGAAAAAATAATGAATATTTGGAAAAATTTTTCAAAAGGAATAATTAGGGAAAATCCTATATTAGTGTTAATATTGGGAACATGTCCTACATTAGCAACAACAACTTCTGCAATTAACGGAATGTCAATGGGTTTAGCAACAACGTTTGTTTTGATAATGTCAAATATGGTCATATCACTTGTAAAAAATGTTGTTCCGAACAAAGTACGTATTCCGGTTTTTGTAGTAATTATTGCTTCTTTTGTTACGATAGTTGATTTACTTATGCAGGCATATGTACCAGGCATTTATCAAACATTGGGTTTATTTATTCCTTTAATTGTTGTGAATTGTATAATATTGGGACGTGCAGAATCTTTTGCATGCAAAAACGGTGTTTTTGATTCAGCAATTGACGGTTTGGGAATGGGAGTTGGATACACACTTGCACTTACAATATTAGGTTCTTTAAGAGAAGTATTGGGTTCTCTTTCAATCTTTAATTATAAATTTATTGAAGGAGACGGAATTCTTGTTTTTGTTCTCGCTCCTGGAGCTTTCTTCGGATTAGCTTTATTAATCGCATTAGCAAATCTTTTGAAAAAATCTTAAAAAAATAAAAAATGGAATACATATTAATAATAATAGCAGCAATTTTTGTAAATAATATAGTATTAACCCAATTTTTGGGAATATGTCCTTTCCTTGGCTGTTCAAATAAAGTAAAAACTGCAATGGGAATGGGCATGGCTGTAATTTTTGTAATGGTTCTTTCCACAACTGTTACATGGCTGATAATGAAATATATTTTGACCAATTTTCATATAGAATTTTTACAGACAATTGCATATATTTTAGTAATTGCGGCTCTCGTACAAATTGTAGAAATTGTCTTAAAAAAATTAAGCCCGTCTTTATACCAAGCTCTTGGCGTTTACCTCCCTTTAATCACAACAAATTGTGCAATACTTGGGGTAGCAATATTGGTTATTCAAAAAGATTTTAATCTACTTACCAGTGTATTATTTGCAATAGGAATGTCTATTGGTTTTACTTTGGCACTTTTGATATTAGCAGGAATAAGAGAACAAATTGAAAAATTTTCTATTCCAAAGGGAATGAAAGGTATTCCTATAACATTAATTGTTGCTGGCATATTAGCTCTTGCATTTATGGGATTCTCAGGTATGATAAAATAACATCCTTTCTTAAAACAAAAAGAAATTTTTATAAAAAATATCACAATAATAAAGATTTTATTGTGATATTTTTTTATGTCTTAAAGGGAAAATAGGCAAAAGAATCAAACTGCGATTATTTGTATAAACGGGCAATGTTAAGAACAGACTAAGAACGAAAAAACATTTAATAAGCTTCGAAAAAGCGAAAAAGAGTTCTCGAAACAAAAGTTATTTCATTTATATTGCATGCTTAGGTTAGCAAAAATTTAATCTATATATTCGCCTGACATAAAAAAATTTAGTGCAGGAGGCTTGCTAAAAAACCATCTGCACTAAATAAAAAATTGACAACTTAACCTTAAAGTTAGGAATTATTGTTCTTTAACAATAAAACCATCTTCTAAGCTTGATTGTCCTGCTATGATAATTTTGTCTCCTATTTTAATTTTTTCTGAGAATATTTCTATTTTATCATCAAATCTTTTTCCATCTTCCACATAAACCTTATGAGCAACGCCGTTATCATATACCATAACGTAACGTTTGTTTGTTCCTAATTGTTGAAGAACAGCAACAGCAGGAACCACCATAGCTTTTTCTTCTCCCAACTTGATGTTAACTTTGGAATACATTCCAGGTTTCAACATCTCATTTCCATTAGGAATTAATATCTCAACATTAAAGGTTTTTGTTTGAGCATTAACAGTAGGATAAACTAAAGATACAGTACCTTCAAAAGTATCATCCGAGAAAATTTGGCTTAAAAGATTTACTTTCATTCCTTTTTTAATTTTAGGATAATATTTTTCTTGAACGCTAATAACAGCTTTTATTGGATTTGTTTGTTGAATTGTAACAACAGCGGCTTTCCCTACAGCAGTGTTTGGAGCTCCTGAATATAATTCACCATTTTCAAAATACTTTCCTGTGATAATGCCTGAAAAAGGAGATTTTAAATTAACATTGCTTTTCAACAATTCATAATTTTCTTTTGCAACCGTAATTTGAGTTTTCATTTGGTCATATTGTTGTTGAGAAACACCACCAAATTTTATCAAGGTATCTAAACGTTGCATTTCTTTTTCCAAATTCATCAATTGCATTTTTGTTGTGTTCAATTGAGTGGGATCCATCTCTACTAATACTTTACCACTTGGTACTCTGTCGCCAACTTCGGCATTAACTTTAAGAATTCGTCCAGGCATTGAAGGAGCCAAATAAATTTCTTCGTTAGGTAAAAGATTTGCCGGGTAATCAATTTCTCTGTCTAAAACTTCCTCTTCGATAAGGGTTGTTTTTACAATTCTTACACGTTCTTGTTGCTTCGTTTCTTCTTGTCCTTTCTTTGAATTACAAGAAAACATTGTTCCAATTATTGAAATTATTGAAATAAGAATTATGTATTTTTTCATTTTATTTTCTTTTTTTGTAAAATTAAAACAAATTTTTCTTTAAATATTATTATTTCGTTTAATCGTTATTTTTTTAAGATAAATGTGTATTTTTTTCTAAGTTTTCTATATAATATATCTATGTTTTTTTTATATGATTTTTGTAAAAAATTTTATATTATGTACAAAAACTTCTATTAATATTTCTTATATGTATCCGTTTTCATAATTAATAACGAGTCGGAAATTGCCGTATTCTTTTGTTTTTTCGAGTAATCTTTCTGTAATGCTTTCTTTTGTCATCGTTGATTTTCTTGGGATAACAACATCAAAAATTACATTAATAGAAGTCGTCCTCTTAACTATTCTGA
This sequence comes from uncultured Bacteroidales bacterium, assembly GCA_964493875.1. GTDB lineage: Bacteria > Bacteroidota > Bacteroidia > Bacteroidales > ML635J-15 > Bact-19. The sequence continues at coordinate 8,788 of CAZBPT010000022.1, forward strand.
AATCATGTAGTTGCAGATTAAGATCAATTTCCGATAGGGATTTTTCAAAAACTTCTTTGAGTTTTATAACCTCAGTGTTTGTATTTTCAATGGGATCCATGTGAATTGTAATCTCGATTCCGTATTTAGATGCAATCTCATTTTCAATATTATCAATTTCATCGTGCAAAATTAATACATTTTCACTAGCAGGAACTTCAACATGAATCGACATAAAAGTATTTAGTGGTCCGTAAGAATGAATTCTCATATCGTGAACACCAAGAACCATATTGTTCTTTTTGATATCTCCGACTATATTGTCAACATATGTTTTATCAATTGCTTCGCCAATTAAAGGAGATGACGTTTCAAGAATAAGTTTAATTCCAGAGATTATGATAAAAATAGAAACAGCAACACCAAAATATCCATCAAGATTAATACCCCAGATATAGAAAACAATAATACCTATAAGTACAGTTAGTGTAGTAATACAATCGTTTCGTGAATCCACTGCAGTTGCTTTTAGTGCCAAGGAATTTATAATTTTCCCCATTTTTTTGTACATCAAAGCTTGTAAAAGTTTAACCACAATCGACACAGAAAGAATAACAATACTAACAATATTAATAGAAATTTCCGTTTTGTTTATACATTTTAAAATAGAATTATAGAAAAATAGGCAGCCAACTATTAATACGAAAACACTAACAATAAGACCTATTATATATTCAATTCTTTCATGACCATAAGGATGTTTATCATCGGCAGGTTTTGAAGATAGTTTAAATCCAACTAAAGTCATTATACTACTTGCACTATCGGACATATTATTAATTGAGTCTGCAAGAACAGAAATACTCCCGCTAATAAGTCCGATAATTAGTTTTGCGACGAATAAAAGAACATTTGTAATGATACCAATGATAGCAGCAAGCTTTCCATGAGCGTCCCTTACTTCTTTTTTATTAACATCCTTATAGTTCTTTATAAATAATTTCCTTAAAAGAGTAATCATATATAAAATTCATGAAAAATTTTGAATTTATAATAGACGTAAAAAATTGATATAATATTATTTATTAAATATTATTGTCTTATTTCCAATTCGTCAATAAGGTTTTTAGCACCATAAACTTTATCAATAACCCAAAGGACATATCTTGAATCGACATTTATAGTTCTTTGAAGGTCATTATTAAAAGAGAGATTAGAAGCAAGCCATTCCCAATTTCCGTCAAAAGCGAGACCAATAAGTTCTCCATTTGCGTTAAGAATTGGAGAACCGGAGTTTCCGCCTGTAATATCGTTATCGCTCAAGAAGCAAACTGGCAATCTTCCGTCTTTATCTGCATATCTTCCAAAATCTTTTGCGTTAATTTTATCTTTAAGTTCTTTTGGTACATCAAATTCAGAATCTCCGGGGATTTCTTTTTCCAAGATACCATCAGCATAAGTTAAATATTTAAAATGAACACCATCTTTTGGATTATAACTTTGTACTTTTCCATAAGTTAATCTCAATGTAGAATTTGCATCCGGATAGTAAGTAGCAGGAAAACATTCTCTAATACCTTCAATAAATAATCTGTTACTTTTTTCAATATTTGAATTTGCAGATGTATATCTTCCCTGTATTTGCATAATACCATTCATCATTTCTTTTACATATAAAGAAAGAATATCATTATCTATAGCTTTTTTGCTTGGTTTTTCAAGAAATTTCTGCATTCTTGCCTTATCTGTAAAGATTGATTTTGCAAAAACATCATCTGCAAATTTTTCAATAGATTGTTTTTCGCTGTCAGCTTTATATTTTTTAAATATAAAATTAGCAAAAACCAAAGATCTTCTTTCAACAGGAATTTGTCTACAATATTCATTTAACAAAGCAATAAATACTTTTTTGTCGGTTTGTGGGAAATATTTTTCAAAAGATTTATCCAAAGAATTTTTAAGTCTTTCAACTTCAATAGATATTCTTTCCTGATTAGCCTTAGGTTCTTCCAAATATTTACTTAAAAGAGATAGTTCTCTAGAAGTTTGTATTCTTGAACTTGACAAGAACAGACCATAATTTAAGTATAGGAGGTCTTCGAATGCAACTCCCATTTTTTCATATGATTTTTTTAAATCATCAAGAACATTAGCATATTTAGCCATTCTATTTTCATCTTTTTTCACCCATTCCATAAAATCGGCTTCCATTTTTTGTCTTTCAGCAATAATGTTGGATTTTATTAAAGTTTCCATTTCTCCTGATAAGTTTTTCCAAGCATTAGCAGAAGCAGCATAAGAATCGGCAAGAGCGAGCTTTATTTCAACATTTGCATCCATGTCGGGTTTTTGAGCTTTTAGTTGAGTTCCAAAAAGATTTACAATAGTAGGATTATAAAAATCTCTTTTAAATTCCATTCCATAAGAAGAGATAAATCTTTCAGTAGTTCCTGGATATCCCATAATCATTGTAAAATCGCCTTCTTCAAGATGTTTAATAGAAATTGGCAAAGAATGTAAAGGAACATAAGGAACATTATCAGGGCTGTAAGATTTACTTGCCTTTCCGTCAGGAGTCATATAAACACGGAAAACAGAGAAATCTCCGGTATGACGAGGCCAAACCCAATTGTCTGTATCACCTCCAAATTTTCCGATACCTGATGGAGGAGCAGCAACAAAGCGAACATCTCCAAAAACTTCATAAACAAACAAATAATATTCGCCACCTAGATACATTTCTGAAACAGAAGCAGTATAATCGTTTCCTTCAACAGCTGATTTTTCTATTTCTTTTATTCTTTTAGAAATTAATTTTGTTCTTTCAGATTCTTTAGTATTATATTCTATACCTTCAAGAACTTTTTTTGTAACGTCTTCAATACGAACAACGCGAGAAACTAATAAATTTGGAACAGGAATTTCTTCGCTTTTGTTTTTTGCAAAATAACCATTATCCAAATAATTATGGTCACTGGTGCTTAATTTTGTAATGGCTTCATAGCCACAGTGATGATTTGTAAAAAGCAAGCCTTGTTTACTAACAATTTCTCCAGAACAAAATCCGCCACCATTTTCATTTTGCAATTGAAAAATTGCATCTTTAATACTTGATTTATTAATACTATAAATTTCTTCAGCACTAAGCTTACAACCGAGCTTTTGCATATCGGCATAATTTAGTTGTGAAATTTTACTTGGAATCCACATTCCTTCGTCGGGAGTACCAAATAAAGTTACGGTAAAAAGTCCGACGATCAATAACGTTAATATTTTTTTCATTTTCTATTTTTTAATTACGCCTTATTTAACAAAAGTTATGCCAACAAAATATTTACAATATAATTTCTAATCATTGTTATGAGAAAAATTACAATTAAAAAGAATATTTTTCGTTTTATAATTATAATTATTATAATATCTTTGTATTATTTTTACTATTAAAAGGACTAATATTAAATATTTGACGATAGTAATAACTCTATTATTTTTAATAATAGAGTTAAGTTCTTGTCGTAGCACGAAAAATGTTCCAAAGGATAAATATTTGCTTTCAAAAGTCAGTATTAATAAAGAAGACAAAGAAATAAACAAAAACGATATTTATAAAATATTACGTCAAGAACCTAATAGAAAAGTTCTTTTCGTGTATAAATTCCATCTCGGCGTTTATAATTTATTTAAAAACGACAAAAACAGAAAATTTTTCAATAAGATTGCTGATGTTGTAGGAGAAGCTCCTGTAATATATGAAGAATATGAAAGTAAAAAAACGGTTAATAATATAACCCAATTTTTGCAATCGAAAGGATATTATGAATCAAGCGTTTACTATAGCGAAGAATTTAACGACAAAAAAAGAAAAGTATCTTTGGTTTATAATATTGATATTGGTTCTGCATATAAAATTTCAAAAATCACTTATCATATAGAAGACAGCCTGGTAAACAATTACATTATCAATGACAGCTCAAACAGTTTATTAAAAGTTGGAAATAATTTCGATATGTCTATTTTAGAAGATGAACGAGAACGTCTCCTAAGATTTTTAAAAACAAAGGGTTATTTCTACTTTAACATCAAAAATATACATTATTTTGCTGACACGGCTTTCAATTCACATCAAGCAGAACTCACAATTTCAATAGAAAATCATCAACTAAAAAAAGACGAAATAGCAGAAAATGAGGAAAACGATACAAATATAAATTTTGTAAGACAAAAAATAAATAATATTTATATTTTTCCAAACTACAGCAGGTACAGAAGAAACAGAAATAATCCTACTGCAGATATAGAACAAAAAATTGATACGGTAATATTTGATAATTATCATATTATTTACAACAATAGCCACAACTTAAAAGCATCTACATTATTACAGTCATGTTTTTTAATTCCTGGAGAAACATATGACATAAACAATGTAGAAAAAACACAAAAGCGTCTTGCATCATTAAAAGTTTTTAAGAACATAAACATAAGTTTTACCAAACCCACGTCCGGAGCAGACAGTGCAAGAAACGATATCTTAGATGCTCATCTTTTATTAATGCCGCACTCAAGACAATCGTATTCGCTTGAGGCAGAAGCATATACAACTTCGGGCAACTATGGGATGTCGGGAGCGATAACCTATAATAATAAAAACTTATTCCGTGGAGCTCAAAACTTTTACATTAAAGCTTCATTAGCTTTTCAAACTTTAGAAACGCTTGTAGAAGAAGAAAAAGAAATATTATTTAATACCTTTGAAACAGGATTTGAAAGCAAATTGAAATTTCCGAAACTATTAATACCATTTTGGGATAACTATAAATTTACGAAAGAGCATAATCCTTTTACCCAAATTGGTTTATCATTTAGTTATCAGAAACGACCGGAATACACACGCACAATTTCAAGTGCCACATTCAGCTATTTATGGAAATCTTCGAAAAGTAAGTACATATCTCATTTTATAAGCCCATTAGAAATATATTCTGTAAAAATATATAATTTTGATTCAGCTTTTAGAGATCGACTTTCAAATTCATTTTTAAGATATTCATACGAAAATCAACTGATTACAGTAATAAACTATGATTTCCAATTTAGTAACAGAGATATAAATACTCTCAACAGTTTTACCATCTTCGATATAAAAGTAGAAACCAGTGGAAATCTTCTTTACTCAATATATAAAATATTTGACATACCAAAGAAAGAAGATTCGTACAGAATATTTGATTTAGCATTCTCACAATATATAAAATTTGATGGAAATTACATTTATCATCAGCGGATAAATTCACGACATGAATTAGTATATCGTGCTTATGCAGGAGTAGGTATTTCTTACGGCAACTCTAAAGGCTTACCGTTTGTAAAAAAATATTTCATCGGAGGAGCAAACGATTTACGTGGATGGACTGTAAGAACAATAGGTCCGGGAGGATATAATAATTCTGAATCGCGAGTAGAACAAATTGGAGACATGAAAATAGTTCTGAACTTTGAATACAGATATAATATTTTTACTTTTTCAAACGGCTCGCAATTAAATGGAGCATTATTTTTTGATTCTGGTAATGTGTGGAGTCTCGATAAAAATGATACAAGAACAAATACAAAATTTAAATTCAACGAATTTTACAAACAGATGGCACTAAATTCAGGTATCGGACTTCGATATGATATGTCGTTTTTCGTAATTCGATTAGATGTTGGTGTTCCTTTTTATTCACCCCGAGGGACAGAAGGATGGGTAATAAAAAATTTAAAATTTAAAAATGTTGCCTGGAATTTTGGAATAAATTATCCATTTTAAGCTTTCAAAAAAAGAATACAAAAAAAAAAACATATAAAAATATGCTTTTTGATAATTATTATTAAATTAAATTGAAAAAAACTTGCGGAGAAAAAGGGATTCGAACCCTTGGTACAATTGCTTGTACAACGGTTTTCGAGACCGCCCCATTCGACCACTCTGGCATCTCTCCTCTCCTAAAACACTACAAATTTAATACTAAAATTCGAAGAAAAAAATTTATTTTTTTTACAAATATACGTTTTTTGTTGTCGATTATTTACAATTGCTTGAGAAACTACAGATAAGAAGAAATTAAATATTAAAAAAAAAATTAGTAAAAAAATTTTTTTATGTCTAAATATTTCTCACTTGCTAAAAAAGCAGATATTTTTGTAAAAAAAATTGATTTTTTGCAAAAAAAAGAGTAAATTGCAAAAAATATTTAAATTTTTACCATGAAACATATATTATTAATTATCAGTACTATCTGTTTTGTACTTTTCTCATATAATTCTTTTTCTCAACAAACTTATGGTGGTGAACCAATAAGTTTTAAGAATAACGAACTAACGAAAAACATCGACCACATAATTTTGGACCAACCAAACATGGAAGAAATTGAAAAAGAAGACAAAGAAAACGAAAGATTAGGAAAGATGTACATGATAGGAAGAGAAATTCCTGTAAGCATAACTATGAAAAATAGTGGAACTTGGGAAACTCTTTCCGATGGCACAAACGTTTGGAGACTAAAAATTACATGTCCAAATGCAATGTCTTTAACACTACTATACAGCCACTTTCATTTACCAAAAGGATCAAAATTGTTCTTATATAATGAAAATCGGAAACAAATTTTTGGAGCATTAAACGAAAAGAGTAATCCACGCAAATCTTTGAATTCTTCTACAATGATGATAGAAGGAGAAACAACATACCTTGAATACTCTGCACCAGCAGATGTTACTGAAGAAGCAGTTTTAGATATTGAAGCAGTTGTTTATAACTATCGTTCTGTTGGTATGCTCATAGGAAAATACATGGACGATGATTCAAAAGTTGGAGCTTTTGGTAATTCTGAAAGCTGCGAAGTAAATATTGCATGTCCGGAAGGCGCAGCATGGCAAACGCAGAAAAAAGGCGTTTGCATTATCATTTGCGGAGGAGGTATGTGTACCGGCGACTTAATAAATAATTTGTCAAATGATGGCACTCCTTATATTCTTACCGCAGACCATTGTGGAGGAGACGGAGCTGCAAACACCTTTCACAATTGGCAATTTTATTTTCATTTTGAATCTGCAACATGTAACAATCCCACCACAGAACCCGGAGCTACATCTCCACCTACACAAGGAGCTACACGTATATCACGTGGAAACGTAAGTGGCGGTACAGACTTTTTACTGTTAGAACTTGACGGAGCAACACAAGAAGAACTTTGCGATATGAATTGCTATTACAACGGCTGGGATATTTCAGGAATTGCGTCATTGGGCGGAGTTGCTATTCACCATCCTTCCGGCGATATAATGAAAATAACAGAATATCAAACACAGCTAACTACATCCACTTTCACTGGATCTGCTCCAAATATGCATTGGCGTGTAGATTGGGCAACAACAGCTAACGGTGGCGGTCTTACAGAAGGAGGTTCGTCAGGCTCTTCTTTATTTGATGCAACAAATAAATATGTAATAGGAACTCTATCAGGTGGACCTTACATTAATTGTGCTCAAACTCCTGGCTACGACCTTTACGGCAAAATGGTTGCACATTGGGATAATCCCTCAAATGGCACTACAGATGATAAAAAATTAAAACCTTGGTTGGACCCAGATAACTCAGGTCAAACAACTTGCCCCGGAATGGATCCATGTAATGCTACACCTCCAATTACAGGAGATACCGTACATGCCGACTTTAATTTCTCTCCGGCTACAATGCCTATTATGGAAGGCCAATGTGTTAACTTCCAAGATATGTCTTCAGGAAATCCTACACAATGGAATTGGAGTTTTCCAGGAGCTGAAACCACAAGTTCAACATCACAAAACCCACAAAATATTTGCTATAATACAGCAGGATCATATCCCGTTACACTTACTGCTTCAAACGCAACTACCAGCGACACATATTCGCTAGTTGTTGCAATAATCGTTATCCCAGATCCAAACGCTCCAATTATTGATTTTATGGCAGACAATCTTACTATTAATGTTGGAAGCGTAGTGAATTTCACAAATATTTCTCAAAACGGTCCTTTCAGTAACTGGCACTGGGAATTTGAGGGTGGTGTTCCAAATACATCAACAAATCAAACTCCTCCTCCAATAACATATAATAACGTTGGTACATATACAGTTATACTTCAAGGAACAAAAACAGAAACAGGAGTTTCAAAAACTACAACAAAAGTAGCATATATTAACGTTATACCAGCCCCTTCAGCACCTCCAACAGCAAATTTTGCCGCAAACAAATTATTTATTGCTCCTGGGCAATCTGTTAACTTCATCGACTTGAGCATTAATTCTCCTATGACTTGGGAATGGACATTTACAGGAGGAAACCCTGCAAATTCAACAACTCAGCATCCTCAAAATATTACTTATGATGTTATTGGCTGCTATGAAGTTAAATTAAAAGTTACCAACTCGGCAGGAGAAGACGAACTTACAAAAACTTGCTACATTGTTGTAGATACCATTGATAATTGCACGGAAGCTCCTATAGCTAATTTTAGTACAAGTGAACGTATTATACCATATAACGATTGTATCTTATTTGAAAACACTTCAACAGGAAATATTCCTACTTATTGTCAATGGCACTTTGAAGGAGGAACACCAGAATATTCAACCGAAACATCTCCATCACAAGCAATATGTTATCCCGTTCCCGGAATTTACAGAGTAAGCCTAATCACTTCAAATGCTTGTGGCTCTAAAGATATTACGAAAGAAAAATATATTTATGTTTTTAGCGGAGACGTTGGTTCTTATTGTGAAGAAATATCTTCCCGCACAGGAAACGAAACTTTCAACCCACTAAGTAATCCAGACGCAGAATATGGTTATATGGTTGGACATAGTTCAAAAAAATACCGCTACTTTGCGAATTATTTTGATGTGTGGACCTTCAACCAAATAAACAATATTACAATCCCTTTAAATCAGGCAGTGGCAGGAGATTATGATTCTTATGTATATTTCTGTATCTGGGAACCAAATGGTAGCGAACCCGCTGCAAATCCTTTAATTTCTAAAAAAGTATATCTAAGAGACCTCATCTCCGGAGAAAACAATACAATTACCTTTGACTCACCTGTTACCCTTGATGGACCTTTCTATGCAGGATTTAAAATTAATTATCCTGATACTCAACCTCAAGACAATGTTTCTGATGATTTAGTCGCTGCTTATGTTATTAATAAAGGTACAGTTCCAAGTTCAAACAAATTATTCTTCAAAAAGAATGACACAAATCCATGGGAGACTACAAATGATTTATTTGGGTTCAGCGCTGCCATTATGATGAAAGCAAATTCTTGTTTGGTAGAAATTGAAGATTTTTCTATCGAAAACAACAACATTCAAATATTCCCAAATCCTACAAATTCACACATAACAATATTACTAGAAGAAAATAATTCAAAAAATCCAAGTTTTGAACTAATGGACATTATCGGTAAAATACATTCTGTAAAAACTAATTCTACATCAGATTTGGAATTTACTATGGACTTGTCTAATCTCCCAGCAGGTATATATTTATTGAGAATAAAAAACAATAATATTATCAGTAACAAAAAAATTATACTTACTAAATAAATACATGAATTAAAATAATAATAAAAACGGTCATTACGGCCGTTTTTATTTTAATACTTCAAATTATGATAGAAAAAGAATATAAAAAAATAAAAGAAAGTAAAGACTTTTTTCTCATTGCCGGTCCTTGCGTAGTAGAAAACGAAGAAATTTGCCTCGAAACCGCAACTAAAATACAAGAAATTTGCTCGAAACTAAATATCAATTTTTATTTTAAATCATCTTACAGAAAAGCAAACAGATCGAGTTCTCATTCTTTTTGCGGAATTGGTGACGAAAAAGCCCTGGAAATATTATCCAACATAAAAGAAAAATTAAAAATAAAAATATGTACCGATATTCATTTACCTGAAGAAGCAAATATGGCAGCAAAAGTTGCCGACATTATTCAAATACCTGCATTTCTATGCCGACAGAGCGATCTGTTGATAGCTGCCGCAAAGACAAATAAGATAATAAACATAAAAAAGGGACAATTTCTATCTGCTGATGCAATGAAGTTTGCAGGAGAAAAAATTACCGAAACCGGAAATACAAAAGTAATTCTCACCGAAAGAGGCAATTTCTTTGGTTACTCCGATTTAGTTGTGGATTTTCGCAACATTCCAATAATGCAGAACTTAAATTTCCCTGTAGTATTAGATATAACTCACAGTCTTCAAAAGCCGAATCAGAGCAGTGGCGTTACCGGAGGAAATCCTGAATTAATAGAAACAATAGCCAGAGCTGGAATCGCAATTGGCTGTAACGGTATTTTTCTTGAAACGCATCCAAATTTGAAAATTGCAAAATCAGACGCCTCAAATATGCTTGAATTAAATAAATTAGAAAATTTATTGATTCATCTAAAGAAAATTAACGATACAATTAATAATTTTTAGAACTAACTATTTTTTCTATAACAGAAGGAAAATAAGTATATTCGAGTTTATGAACTTTATTTGCTATATCATCAGCAGAATCACTTTCATAAATTGGAACAGCTTTTTGAAAAACAATAGTTCCCTTATCATAAACTTTATCTACTAAGTGGATAGTTATGCCTGATTGATTATCTTTTGCGGCAAAAACTGCTTTATGAACATTATCGCCATACATACCTTTTCCTCCATATTTTGGTAAAAGTGCAGGATGGATATTGATAATCCTACTTGGAAAAGCATCAATAATATTTTCCGGAACGAGCCATAAAAAACCAGCTAAAACGATATAATCAATTTTTTCGGAGATTAATTTTTCTAATACTGAAGTAGAAAAACTTTGTTTATTAAACAAAAAACAATCTAATCCCATATTTTTACACCTATTAATAACAAAAGCATTTTCATTATTACAAAAAAGTATTTTTATGTTAATATTTTCTTTCTCTTTAAAATAATTAAAAATGTTTTCGGCGTTTGAACCGTTTCCTGAGGCAAACAAAGCAATATTTACAGAATTTTTCATATAAAATTTTTTATAAAAAATGACAAAAAAACGTAGAATTGTATTTTTTTTACAAAAATAAACAATATTTTCAAAAATAATGTTACATTTGTAATTCAAAAATAATGAATTTTTTTTAAAAATTATAATTATGACAGATATTTCAACAAGAATTAAAAAAGTAGTAGTTGACAAATTAGGCGTTGACGAAAGTGAAGTTGTTCCAAGTGCAAATTTTGCATCAGATTTAGGAGCAGACTCATTAGACACAGTAGAATTAGTTATGGAATTAGAAAAAGAATTTAGTATTGACATTAGTGATTCAGAAGCTGAACAATTGGATACAGTAGGCAAAGTTATTGAATTTGTTGAATCACACCAAAAAAATTAATCTAATGAACTTTAAAAGAGTAGTAATAACAGGATTAGGAATAGTTTCACCTGTTGGGTTAAACACTACTACTACATGGGCAAATATTGTTGCCGGTGTAAGTGGTAGTGATTTAATTACTCTTTTCGACACAACAAATTTCAAGGTTAAATTCGCATGCGAAGTTAAAGATTTCGATCCATCTAATTTTTTCGATAGAAAAGAAGCTAATAAAATGGATAGATTTAGCCAGTTTGCATTAATTGCCAGTGATGAAGCAATCATTAATGCAAATCTTCACTTTGACAAATTAGATAGATCAAGAATAGGTTGCGTATGGGCTTCCGGTATTGGAGGGATAAAAACTATTACCGATGAAGTTAGAAGTTACGCACTATCAGATAAACCAAGATTTTCTCCATTTTTTATTCCTAAAATAATATCAGACATTGCTGCAGGTCAAATTTCCATAAAACATCAATTAATGGGACCAAACTATTGTACCACTGCTGCATGTGCTTCATCAGCAAATTCAATAATTGATGCATGTCATTTTATACAATTAGGAATATCAGATATAATAATTACCGGTGGCTCAGAAGCTCCAATTTCAGAAATGGGTGTTGGCGGGTTTCAGTCTATGAAAGCCTTATCGGAAAATAACGAAGAATACAAAACCGCTTCTCGACCATTCTGTGCAACTCGCGATGGTTTTGTTTTAGCAGAAGGAGCTTGCGCCCTTGTTTTAGAAGAATATGAATTCGCAAAAAAAAGAGGTGCTCCCATTTTGGCAGAAATAACAGGCTACGGATTATCAGCAGACGCTTACCATTTGGTAGCTCCACATCCGGAAGGGATAGGTGCTTCATTATCGATGAAAAACGCTTTAGCCAGTGCTAATATTTCTCCAGAACAAATAGAGTATATTAATGTACACGGAACTTCAACACCACTTGGAGACGTTGCAGAATTAAAAGCAATAAGTTCAATATTTGGAGAAAATGCTTTTAATATTAATATAAGTTCTACAAAATCAATACTGGGACACTTACTTGGAGCTGCAGGTGCAATCGAATTAGCATCTTGTGTTCTCTCTCTTAGAGATAACATTGTACCTCCTACTATAAATCACAAACAATGGGATGAAAGCATTGACCCTCGTTTTAATCTTACATTGCACGAAGCTCAAAAAAGAAATCTTAAATACGCCATGAGTAATACATTTGGCTTCGGCGGTCATAACGCAACTATTATTGTTAGTAAAATCGATTAATATCTCAATATGTTTTTTATTAAGAAAATATCTGTTGAAGATAAGTTGTTATGTAAAAATATTAGAGAAAAGTTCGGAATAAAGCCTAAAAATATTTCATATTATAAAAGTGCTTTTACTCACGAAAATTTCAGGAAAGAAGATAGAACAAAAAAATTTCCAGAAAATTATAGAGAGAACGAAAGATTAGAATTTCTTGGTGACGCAGTATTGTCTCTTATTGTAGCAGAACAATTATATAAAACCTTTCCTAACTATACCGAAGGAGACCTTACTATAATACGAAGCGAAATCGTTAGTCGAAAAACTATCAATAATTTCGGTAATTATTATCATATTAACGACCTGATTATTCTCAACAATAAAGAAAAATTAAACTCAGTAGGAATAAACACTCCCGGAAATACCTTTGAATCCTTATTGGCTGCAATTTACTTAGATAGAGGACATGATTATTGCCAAAAATTTTTGACAAAAACAATAGATTTATTTTTTCCAAAAATTAAAAGCGACTTCATTGCACAAGACTACAAATCCAAATTAATTCAATTTTCACAACACAATAAGAAAGAGATTGAATTTTACACAAACGAAAACAAAGAAGCAAATGAAAAAAAATCTCACTTCTTATGTGAAATTTATTTTTCAAAAAAATTTATTTCTTCCGGTAAGGGAGAAAACAAAAGAGATGCAGAACAAATAGCTGCAAAAAAAGCATTAACATACATTAAAAATCAATTATTATGAAATATATAACAGTACTTAGACACGCTACTGCGGCAGAGAGTACAAATCTATCTTCCGATTTTAACAGAAATTTAACCGAACTCGGAAAAAATGACGTAAAAATTGTTAGCGAGCAAATTGCACAATGTTTGCCGAAAATTGATATTATTATTTCAAGTTCTGCAACACGTGCAAAAGATACAGCAGAGATTCTCGCCCAAACACTAAACTTTCCTGCAAATAAAATAAGAATAGAAGATAATTTGTATGATAGTACATCGTCTTGCTATTTCGACGTTTTACTTTCATTGCCAACAACGTGTCATCACGCTATATTCGTTGGACACAACGCCGAAATTTCGGATTTTGCAGGTCTTTTGATAAACAAAACTTTTGATGATTTAAAAAAGGGTGAATTTGCACATATCGCAGTTGACACTTTCAATTGGAACGATGTGGATATGGGTACAGGCAAATTAATAAAAAGATTCGACCCTAATAAAAATTAAATGGCAAAAGAAAGATTTTTTAAATTTATTGTCAAAGAAAATTGTCAACTTTTTGATTTCTTGAGTTCAAAACTTAAGGACTCTTCAAGAAATAAAATCAAATCGTTTTTAAAACACGAACAAATTTCTGTAAACGGCATAAAACAAAAACAGTACAATCATCTACTATCAAAAGACGATGTTGTTGAAATTGACTTCAATAAACAAGAAATCTTTTTTCACCCAAAAATCAAAATACTATATGAAGACGACAGCATAATTGTTGTGGACAAAGCGAGCGGTATACCAACAAACCCTGTTATGAAAGACAAAGACAACTCTGTTTTTAAAGTGGTACTGAGATATCTTCGCAACAAAGGTCACAAAAATTCGCTGTACTACATTCATCGCTTAGATAAAGAAACTTCTGGGGCTCTGGTTTTTGCAAAAAATCCAGAGGCGCAAGATTATTTAAAAGAAAATTGGCACAGCAACGATCATAAAAGAATATATTTCGCTGTTGTTGAAGGTGAAGTAATACCAGAAAAAGGGACATTAACATCATGGTTGAAAGAAGACGCCAAAACACAAAAAATGTTTTCTTCAAATTATGATAACGGAGGACAAAAAGCAATAACAAAATTTCAAGTTGAAAAAAGAAGCAAAAACAAAACTTTGCTGAAAATCGAACTAATTACAGGAAGAAAGAATCAAATACGTATTCAACTTGTAGAATTTGGTCACCCCGTTGTTGGAGACATCAAATATGGAAATAAAAACAAAAGCGAAAAAAGATTATTTCTCCACGCCTTTGATCTCACAATTCGTCACCCAGAAACAAAAAAGCTGATGACCTTTGAAGTTCCACTGCCAAACAGCTTTCGTAAACTCTAATAATCACGAGAAGAATCTAAATTCACTCCTACATATTCAATTTCTCCATGTATTTGAATATTAGGTTTCTTTACTATTATATTAATATTTGTAACCAGATCAAATTTTTCATAAATAACTTTAATCACATTAGCAGCCAAAGTCTCAAGAAGAAAAAAGTTATTTTCTGACAACAATTTTTTTATTTCATAATAGACATTTTGATAATTGACAACATTATTAATATCATCTTCAAAAAAGCCATTTTTAATTTTTGCAATTAATTCTAAATCTATTAGAATATCGGTACCAACGGCTTTTTCGGTTTCATAATGTCCTAAATGAACATAAAACTTTAATCCCTTCAATAAAATTTTATACATTGATATTTTTTGCAAATATAAAAAAATTTTTATATTTTATAAAAAGTATTATTTTTGCAAAAAATTGTCCAATTGTGTAATGGTAGCACAAGAGATTCTGGCTCTCTCAGTCCGGGTTCGAGTCCTGGTTGGACAACATAAATAAGGAACTAAGATTATTTAGTTTCTTATTTTTTTAGGAATATTAGACAAATAATACTATTTTTGCAAGTAAATCATTAATATGGGAATGCTTTCATTTTTTTTCAAACAAAGGAAACACAATGACTTTGACTATCAACCACGTTTTTTTAATCCAGAAGAAGAAGAACGTAAGAAAAAACTTGAAATTCTCAGAGCAAATAAGGACTTCGATAAAATAAAAAAAACAAACAAAGACTACGTTCCCGGAAGTATAATAAGAGAAGGATTTCAGGAAAATACTAGTGAAAAAAAGAAAAAAAGAAAAAATTATTCCTATGTTCGAATCGCTGTATTTTTAATAATAATAATTATGGCAATATATTTGTTACAATCAGAATGGTATGTTAAGTTTATTTCCAACCTTCTTAATATTATGTAAATAAAAAATGAAAAATATTATAAAATTATTGCCAGACAATGTTGCCAATCAAATAGCCGCCGGCGAAGTAATACAACGCCCTGCCTCGGTAATAAAAGAATTAATAGAAAATTCATTAGATGCCGGTGCAACAGACATTAAAGTTATTATTAAAGATGCCGGAAGCACTTCAATACAAATAATAGACAATGGAAAAGGCATGTCACCATCTGATGCCAGAATGGCATTTGAAAGACACGCCACCTCAAAAATATCTTCCGCAAATGACTTATACGCATTAAAAACGATGGGGTTTAGAGGCGAAGCATTAGCTTCTATTGCAGCTGTTGCAGAAGTAGAACTTCGTACAAAAACAGAAGAAGACGAAATTGGTAGTAAAATAATTATTAATGGATCAAAATTCATTTCTCAAGAACCTGATAATTGCAATACTGGTGCAAATTTCTTAATAAAAAACTTGTTCTTTAACATTCCTGCACGACGAAAATTCTTAAAATCTCCAACCGTTGAACTTAAGCATATAAATAATGAAATTTATAGAATAGTTCTTTGTTACAACAATATAAAATTTACCGTTGTTATCAATAACGAAATCACATTACAACTATTACCCGAAACGAGGAAACAAAGAATTATCAATGTATTTGGGCATAAATTGGAAACTAACTTAATAGACATTAATACAGAGACAACAATTGTTAATATTAAGGGTTTTATTTCTAAACCAGAATACACCAGAAAAACAACACAAGAACAATATTTTTTTGTAAATAATAGGTACTTCAACCACCCATATTTTAGAAGAGCCGTTCTAAACGCTTACGAAAAATTAATACGTGAAGGTGACAATCCTGCATTTTTTATTTATTTTGACATAAAACCCGACAAAATTGATGTAAATATTCATCCGAATAAAACAGAAATAAAATTTGATGAAGAGCAAGAGGTTTTTCAAATACTACAAGCAACGGCAAAACGAGCTTTCGGGAAATATAATATTACACCAAATATGTATTTTGAAAAAGACCCCGTAAGAGATGCACATTTAAGCACTCAAACTCCAATAAATATTCCTACAATAATTATCGACCCTAAATATAATCCTTTCGAGTCGGAAAATGAAAAGAAAGAAAGAAATCCCTACAACAATTTCGAAAAAACAAAGCCAAATAAAAATTGGGAAATTCTTTTCGAAAATAACAGCAATAACTCGACAGAAAAAGCAAAAACAAATTCCATAATTAATAAACAGGAAAATATTAAGGAGCAAAGTCCCATAAACTATAACTTATTCTTACAAATAAAAGATAAGTATATATTGAGTTCCAACAACAACGGCTTAATAATTATCCATCAAAAACGGGCATTAGAAAGAATTTTATTTGAAAAATATTTATACGAAATAAATAATAAATCTATTGTTACTCAAAAAATTTTATTCCCAATAATTTACACACCGCCCACAATATATAAAGAAAACCTTAAAGAAATTAGTGAAAAATTAGAAGTTTTAGGGTTTGAAATAAAACAAATTGACGAAAATAATTTTGAATTATATTCCGTACCAGAAAACTTAGTACAAGAAAACCCAATAGACTTACTAGAAAATTTACTATACTCGTATAGTGAAAATCAAGAAAATCAAGAGGGGATAAAACTTAAAATCTACGAAGAATTGGCTCTGGCTTTGGCAAAATCAATATCAAAGAAAAATATTATATTTCAAGAAGAAGAAATGGAAAGTCTTTATAACAAATTACTTACAAGCTCAAATCCAAAATATACTCCGGACGGAAAAATTATTTTTTACGAATTATCTATAAACGAACTGAATAAATATTTTTAATATGTCATCTAACTTTTCAAATTTTTTGTATAGGATTCCACGAATAACTCGTTATATTTTACTTATTAATATTGCTTTTTTTGTAATTACATTCATTTTAAAAGTATTTAATATTGATGTTATAGAATATTTAGCCGTTTTTCCTATTCAATCTCCATTCTTTCGTCCTTACCAAGTTGTAACACACATGTTTATGCATGGAGGTTTTGCACATTTGTTTTTTAATATGTTCGCATTATACATGTTTGGCATTGTTTTAGAAAACATATGGGGCGAAAAACGATTTTTAATTTATTACTTTGTCTGCGGAATAGGTGCAGTCGCTGTTAATATGTTAGTACAATATTTTCAATTGCAACATCTTGGCTTGGAAGCCGTAACAGCAGTTGGAAAAGAATATGACATAACGTTCAAATCTGTTGCAGACAAAATCAATAGTGACAGTATAAATGAAATATTATCGACTCCTACAGTTGGTGCTTCGGGTGCAATTTACGGTCTTCTATTGGCATTTGCAATATATTTCCCAAATGCTCCAATGTACATTATGTTTATCCCGATTCCCATAAAAGCAAAATGGTTAATAATAGGGTTCTTCATTATAGAATTATCATTAGGAATTTTTAACGGGTCAAACGACAATATTGCACATTTTGCACATTTAGGAGGTATGCTCTTTGGCTTGATTTTTATATTTCTATGGAAGAAAAAAAACAATTATTATTAAAGATTTACTTCTAAATTGAAATTTAATTAATTAATTTTGTAAAATGATTATTGCAGAAAACTTAAAACATAATTACGGTCAATTAGAAGTTTTAAAAGGAATAAACTTACAAATCTCACAAGGAGAAATTGTATCGATATTAGGTGCAAGTGGAGCCGGAAAAACTACATTATTACAAATCATCGGAAGTTTATTGAAACCTTGTTCCGGAAATGTTATCATAAACGGGCAGAACATATATGAACTGAACGAAAAAAAATTAGCAAACTTTAGAAATCAAAATATTGGCTTTGTTTTTCAATTTCACCATCTATTGCCTGAATTTACAGCACTCGAAAACATCATAATGCCAGCATTAATTGCAAAAAAGAAAAAGAAAGAATGCGAAAAAAAAGCCGAAGAACTTCTGGATATTTTGGGAATTCTTTCTAAAAGGGATCAAAAACCGGCAGAATTATCCGGAGGAGAAAAACAAAGAATTGCTATTGCACGTGCATTAATTAATAACCCGTCAATTATTTTGGCAGACGAACCATCGGGAAACTTAGACTCTCAAAATGCCCTTTCTCTATATGAAATAATATTCGAATTAAGAAAAGCATTTAACACAACTTTTATTATCGTTACACACAACGAAAAACACGCCGAAATGACTGACAAAATATTTACAATTGCAGACGGTTATATCCAAGAATAAGCAGAAAATATTTTTTTTCATAATAAAAAGTATTATTTTTGCAAAAAAGCAATGGCACAAAATGATTTTACCAAATATGCTGTTAAACATTTAGGAATTAATAGTTTAACAATGCATGATTATCAATCAAAAATTAATGCATACCTAACTCCGAATATAATTGAAGAACGTCAGTTAAACATAGTTGCAATGGATGTTTTTTCTCGTCTTATGATGGACCGAATAATATTTTTGGGCGTTCCCATCAATTCAGATGTAGCAAATGTTATTAACGCACAATTATTATTTCTAGATAGCGTTGACAACAGCAAAGATATACAAATATATTTTAACACACCTGGTGGTTCTGTATATGACGGATTATCAATTTACGATACAATGCAAACTATAAATTGCGATGTAGCAACAATATGTACAGGTATTGCCGCTTCTATGGGAGCAGTACTAATGTGTGCCGGCACGCACAGCAAACGTGTTGCCTTAAAACACAGCAGAATTATGATACACCAACCTATGGGAGGTGCTGAAGGACAAGCATCGGATATCGAAATTACTGCCAGAGAAATAATGAAATTAAAAAAAGAACTTTACGAAATAATTGCTTATCATAGTGGAAAAGACTACAAAATTGTAGAGAAAGATGCTGACAGAGATTATTGGCTCACAGCTTCAGAAGCAAAAGAATATGGAATGATTGATGATGTTATTTTAAGCAAAAAAAGTAAAAATTAATGAAAACAGAAAATTGTTCATTTTGTGGACTTCCGGAAAGCGAGGCTGGACCATTACTTGAAGGAGTTAATGGCTATATCTGCAATGATTGTGCAACTCGCGCAACAGACTTGTTTGAGGAAATATTAAAAAATAATACTTCTAAAAAACAAAAAGGGAAAAAGCCACAAATAAAAAAACCAAATGAAATTAAAAAATATCTCGATCAATACGTAATTGGTCAAGAACACGCAAAAAAAGTTCTCTCCGTTGCGGTTTATAATCACTATAAAAGAATTAATAACGAAACGGAGAATGAAGACATTGAATTAGAAAAATCAAATGTTATCCTTGTGGGAGAAACTGGTACGGGAAAAACATTACTTGCTCGCACAATAGCCAGAATGTTAGACATTCCTTTTGCTATCGTAGATGCAACCGTGCTCACAGAAGCAGGATATGTAGGAGAAGACATCGAAAGTCTTTTGGTAAGATTACTTCAAGACGCTGATTACAATGTTCAAAATGCAGAAAAAGGAATTGTCTTTATTGACGAAATAGATAAAATATCAAGGAAAAGCGACAATCCAAGTATAACAAGAGATGTTTCGGGAGAAGGAGTACAACAAGGTCTTCTAAAACTTCTTGAAGGTTCTATCGTAAATGTGCCACCACAAGGAGGAAGAAAACATCCCGAACAAAAAATGATACCAGTAAATACAAAAAATATCCTATTTATTTGTGGCGGTGCTTTTGAAGGAATTGATAGAATTATAGGTAATCGGTTAAATACTAATATGTTAGGATATAACGCGATAAAAAAAGAATCAGAAATTGATAATAAAAACATTCTTAAATACATTATCCCCGAAGACCTACGAAAATTCGGCCTAATTCCGGAAATAGTAGGAAGACTACCCGTACTAACTTACTTAAATCCTCTTGACAAAGAAACATTAAAAAATATCCTTACAAAACCTAAAAATGCTATATTGAAACAATATACAAAATTATTGAAATTAGACAATATAGATATTAATTTTACCGATGAAGCCCTGGATTTTATTGTTAATGTTGCCATAAAATCAAAACTAGGAGCAAGAGGATTAAGAGCTATTTGCGAAACTATCATGTTAGATGCAATGTATGATGCTCCAAATGCAAAAGAAAAGATTATTACTATTGATGAAAACTATGCTAAATCGCATTTTAATCTAAATATTTAAAGAGAATAACATGGAAATTAACGGTATTTTAATAAAAAAACTCCCTGAACAAGGAGGAGAAAGTAAAAATGGAGCATGGAAAAAACAAAATTTTGTGATTGAAACACAAGAATCATATCCCAAAAAAATTTGTTTCTCTCTGTGGAAAGATAAAGTTGAACAACTTAACGACTTTAAGGAAGGTGATTTTCTAAAAGTTAATTTCTCCATTGAAAGTCGCGAATATAACAATAATTGGTACACCGATTTGAACTGTTTCAGAATAGACAGTGCAAACAACTCTTTCGGCAATAAAAAAGACGAACAAATTCCTATGCCTACAGAAAAAGATATTCCCTCTTTTAATTCTCCGGCATCCGAAGATGACGATCTCCCTTTCTAATACATCTCACTAAATAAAATACAATCCAAAAATAATTTTCTTTGAAAATTATTGTTATATTAATATGAAAAAAATAATTGGATTATTATTGTTGCTTTTATTCTTTTTCCCCAGTTTTGGAGAAACAATTATTTATGGGAACGCAAAAGATTATGCCAATAGCACAATAATTTTTTATAAATATTCCGACAGAATTACTTATCAAAAAGAAAAATTATTTGAACTCGAAATAGATGCAAATGGTGATTTTTATGCTTCTACAAATATTAGCACCACAACTTATACATTTGCAACCTTTGGCGTTTATTATGCATACTTCTACATTCAAAATAACAATAAATATGAATTGCTACTTCCAAGATATGTTGAAAAAACCCAACTGGATATTTTCAACCCTTTCTTTGAAGCAGAAAACATTCACTTAGGAATAAAAAATCTAAAAGACTCCGATCTTAATTATTTAATAATGGATTTTGATTACTATTACGAACGATTTTTAAGCTATTACATTAATGGTTATAAAATAAAATCTGATAGTACCAATAACGACATAAAAGAATTTATTTATAATATTGAAGAAAAATACAAAAATTGCAATAACAAATATTTCAAACAATACTTAAAATTCAGAATTGCAAACCTCGACAATCTCTCAACACAAAGTAAAAATGCAAATGCCATTGCATTGGCATACTATGCAAAATCGCCGGTTCTATACGACAATCCTGCATACATGGATTTATTCAACGAAATATTCGATTCTTATTTTGATAATATATTAACTAGAAAAGAAGGGCCTACATTATATGCAATAATAAATTATGGGCACAGCATAAAACGTCTTAACGCCTTCCTATCTCAAATTAACTATCTTCAAAATACACAATTGAGGGAAATGGTTATTATGAAAGGACTTTACGACTGCTTTTATAATAAAAATATGTCGTGGCTACCTCTCCTACTAACATTGGATTCTTTGAACTTATCCACAAAATATCAGCAACACAAATTAATATCACAGAATATCGCTGACGATGTAATTTC